>CAYOFJ010000183.1:0-4576 GCA_964403065.1 uncultured Halanaerobiaceae bacterium
ATTCCGAGACTTGGCATGCCTCTACAAATACTGTTTAGTATAATTTTTGCATATTTAGGTTTTTCTCTGGCATTTTATAATGTTGACGATATACTTTCACTTTTTCCCGGAAGTGGCAGTAATGAAGTCAATACATATTCAAAAAATGGAGATAGAGAAAAGCCTAAAAATAAAATCCTGGACACCAGTGTTATAATTGATGGAAGAATAGCAGATATATGTAAAACAGGGTTTGTAGAGGGTGATTTAATCATACCGGAGTTCATTCTTGAAGAACTCCGTCATATTGCTGATTCTTCTGATGAATTAAAAAGAAATAGAGGTCGCAGGGGTCTGGATATTCTCAAACAAATGCAAAAGGATTCAAATATAGATGTGGAAATAGTGAATAAAGACTTCGAGGAAATTCCTGAGGTTGATAGCAAACTGGTAAAACTTGCCAGGGTAATGGATGGTAGAATAGTTACCAATGATTATAATTTAAATAAAGTGGCTGAGCTTCAAGGTGTAAAAGTGATGAATATTAATGAACTGGCCAATGCTGTAAAACCAGTAGTACTACCAGGTGAGGAAATGGAAGTAGAATTGATAAAAGAAGGGAAAGAAAAAGGCCAGGGAGTTGGATATCTTGATGATGGAACAATGATAGTCGTGGATGATGGGATAAATTACATTGGTGAAACAATAGAAGTTCTTGTTACAAGTATTTTACAAACTGCAGCTGGCAGAATGATCTTTGCCCGTCCGAAAAGACATGCAGATGCTGTAGATAAAGAGAACTGAGGGATAGCAAAATGTCTGTTGCTTTATTGATTCCTGCTGCTGGTCAGGGTAAACGTATGGGTAAGGACATAAAAAAACAATATATTAAGTTAAAAGAAATACCTTTATTGGCCCGAACAATTAATTCTTTTGAGCAGTGTTCAGCTCTTTTTGAACAGATTATTTTGCTCATACCTGCAGATGATTATAAGTTTGTCAAAAATAGCATTTTGCCTGGTGTAAAGGAAAATTTGAGCAGGAAAATTGAACTCTTAGCCGGGGGCAATAGTCGACGAGAAACGGTGGAAAAAGGACTTAAAGAGCTGCGAAGTGATATAAATTATGTGATGATTCATGATGGTGCAAGACCTTTTATAGAGTGTTCGTTAGTGGAAGAAGTCCTCGAAAAAGTAAAAATTTCGGATGCTGTCAGCGTGGGAACTGCAGTTAAAGACACAATAAAAATTCAAAATGAATCGGGCCTGGTGGAAAGAACTCTGGACAGGGATAAGCTTGTGGCTGTTCAGACTCCCCAGGCCTTTTCCTGTGCCGTTATAAAAAGAGCTCATAAAGAAATCGATGAGCAGGAGATGGCCCCTGATGACGCCTGTTTGGTAGAGAAATTGGGTTATGAAGTTTCCATAATTAGAGGAAGTTATGATAATATAAAAATTACAACTCCTTTTGATTTGAAAATTGCTGAACTTTTATTGGAAGAAAAAGAATTTAAGAAAGGTAGCTGGGAAAAATGAGGGCTGGACTGGGTTATGATGTCCATAAATTAACTGAGGGGGAAGAATTAATTTTAGGAGGATGTAAAATTCCCTTCCATAAGGGGCTTAAGGGTCATTCTGATGCTGATGTATTAATTCATTCTATTATAGATGGTATGCTGGGGGCAGCATCTCTAGGAGATATAGGTGATTTTTTTCCAGAAACAGCAGATCAGTATAAAAATATATCAAGCCTGAAACTTTTAAATCAGGCTAATAAAATTATTTCTGAAAATAATTTTGCAGTGAACAATATAGATGTTACCATTGTTATGGAAGCTCCTAAAATAAAGCAATATAAGGAGGAGATGGTTACTAATATATCCAGTCATATTTCAGTGCATAATAGCCGTATTAATATCAAGGCAACTACCAGTGAAGGACTTGGTTTTACAGGAAAGGGAGAAGGGATAGTGGCGCAGTCTATAGTTACATTAAGGAGAATTGAGAAAGATAGATAACTTCTATATGAGAGGTGAACAAAAAATGTTAGTCAAAGATATTATGACTACTAACCCTATAACTATTGAAGAAGATTCTACTGTATTGGAAGCAGAAAGATTGTTGGCTATAAACAAAATTGGCCGACTTATAGTAGTGGATGAAGCGGATAATGTGATTGGAATTATAACTGATGGAGATTTTATGGAGAGAGATGATCTGGATGCAAGTATCTCAGATATGATTACCCGTAACCTCATTTATGTTACTGAAGATACCAGTGTGAAAGATGTTGCCCAGATTATTTCCAAAAATCAAATAGGTGGGGTTCCAGTTTTCGATGAAAACGAAGAAGAGCTGGTAGGTATTATTACAGCTGAAGATATAGTCGATGGTTATGTTCGTTACGACCAGCAGGATATAGAGCTAGATAGTAACAGTATTACTCCAGAAAGTGCTTCTATTTATCTGGCTATGACTAGAAGCCGAGAATATGAAAATTACTGGTTAGAAAAAGTTCAAAGTTATGGTTATAAAGGGGCGATCACTCAGACTGGCGCCAGTGCTGAGAAACTTCCCATAAAACTGCGCGAAAGTACAACTGTAGCAGCAATTGCCCGGAGTGTGATTGAAGAAAACTCCCGGGAAAAAATGGCTATTTCGAATGCTGTAAAGGATGCTTACAGTCAACTTTCACTTATTAATCCCGGACTTGGAGGCGGTTTTAAAATAGCTGTAGTGAGAGGTAATGAGCATATATCGGTTGCAATTTTTGGCAAATTTGGGCATGCTCTTGTAGATGGTCCTGAACAACTGGCAATTGGCACCAGTGTAATATAAATATTGCAGCCAATATTCTACCGACAAAAAATAAAGAAAAATAATAGAGAAAAAGGAGCTGTTAAATCATGTCAGAACTGAGATTGAGATTTCCTCCTTCTCCTACTGGAAAGATTCATGTAGGTAATATTCGTACTGCTTTGTTTAATTGGTTATGGGCAGAAGCTGAGAATGGAGAATTGGTATTGAGGATTGAGGATACCGATACAGAACGTTCTACCCAGGAATTTGAAGATATAATTATTCAGGAGCTAGACTGGCTGGGAATTGAGGTTGATGAAGGACCTAACAAAGGAGGAGAATTTGGTCCCTATCGTCAATCCGAGCGGCTGGAGATATATCAGGAATATATTGAAGAATTGTTAGCTGAGGATAAAGCTTACCGCTGTTATTGTACTGAAGAAGAGATCCAGGAGATGAGAGAAGCGCAAAAAGCCCGTGGTGAGATTCCCCATTATGATGGGCGATGTCGCAATAAAAATTTTGATTCTCATGAACAGGATGCAGATTATGCCGTGCGTTTTAAAATGCCCGAGGAAGAAAGAGAAATTGTTATAGATGATCTGGTGAGGGGTAAAGTGTCTTTCAGCAGTGATGAATTTGATGATTTTGTAATACAAAAATCCAATGGTTATCCTACTTATAATTTTGCAGTTGTTGTGGATGATGCATTAATGGAAGTAACAGAGGTTATCAGAGGTGAAGATCATCTTTCCAATACTCCCAAACAGATAATGTTATATGAGGCTATGGGTTTTTCTCTGCCGAGATTTGGCCATCTACCTCTGATTCTTTCTGCGGATGGAGGCAAACTAAAGAAACGCTCGGATTCTGAAGCTGTATATGTGGGTGAGTTTAGAAAAAAAGGCTATTTACCCGAAGCATTAACTAATTTTTTGGCTCTTTTAGGCTGGTCACCATCTTCTGAACAGGAGATACTCAGCAGAGAAGAGCTGATCGAGAAGTTTGATATCCAGAATGTAAATAAAAGTGGTGCTGTATTTGACCGAGAAAAGCTTAATTGGATGAACAGCCATTATATTAAGAACGCCGATCTGGATAGGATTTTAGAGTTAAGTAAACCTTTCTTTGAAGAAGCTGGTTATATTGATGAAGAAACAGAGGAAGAGTGGTTAAAAAAGGTCATAGATATTGCTCGAGATGGTGTGGATTATCTAGCTCAGCTTCCAGCAGAAAGCAGCCTGTTTTTTGAAGATCTGGAATATGAAAGTCAGCAGGATGCAGAAGAAATGTTTGCAGATAAAGAGGTCCAAAAAGTGCTTAAATGTTTAACAAATAAATTTAAAAAAGAAAATGAGCTAAATTCTAGCCGGGTTAATGAAATATTTTCTCAAGTGCAGGATGAGACCGGTGTTGGTGGTCGAAAATTTTATCACCCTCTGAGATATGCTCTGACGGGCAAGGAGTCTGGGCCTAATCTGGCCGATTTTGTCTCTCTTTTGGGCAGAAAAGAGGTAATTTCCAGGCTTAAAAAAGCTTTGAATTTGCTGCAGGAATAGATAGGATTTTTGAAAAGCAGAGGAGGTTTGTAGAGTGAGAATATATAACTCTCTAAAAGGGAAAAAAGAAGATTTTAATCCTCATAATCCAGGAACAGTCAACATGTATGTATGTGGTTTGACAGTCCAAAATTATTCGCATATTGGACATGTGCGAGGGGCAATAAATTACGATGTAATCAGGAGATATCTTGAATATAGAGGATATAAAGTTAAATATATCCAGAATTTTACTGATAT
>CAYOFJ010000184.1:0-4546 GCA_964403065.1 uncultured Halanaerobiaceae bacterium
GACTGCAGAACAACTGGCCGAATCTTTCGATGTTTCTGTCAGAACTATATATAATGATATCTCTTCTTTAATTCAGGCGGATGTGCCTATAATTTCTAACCCGGGTCCTGGTGGGGGATATTCTCTTCTGCAGAGTTTTTATTTAAACCGGGAGTTTCTTTCCCTGCAGGAATTGATAGAGCTTCTGGAAAAAATCAATCAAAAAACCGGCAGGGGGTCTATTGAAGGAGAAAATGATGCTATAGAGAAAATTTTCTCTGTTATGCCCGAGAATAGAGGAGAGAATTTACTGGCCGATGCTGAATTTACTATTAAACCCTCGGGGTTTGAAGATATGATGCTGGATAAACTAAAAAAATTTAATCAGGCCATCAAAAATGACAGGCAGATTAGATTGGCAGTTCTAGACAATAAACACAGCAATATTATAGATCTGGTCAACCCGGTGGATATAATTTGCCAGAAATTCATCTGGTTTGTATCGGCATATAGCAGCAAAAAGGGAAATTACATACTTTATTCTTTGAGCAACATTAAAAATTATCAGATTGTAGATGAAGCCGGTCAATTTCAAAATAAGATTTCTGCAGATATTGAATTGACCACTAAAAGCCCTGAGTATTCCCATTCTGGTTTCAGTCATGAAAATATAGATAAAGATAGTGATTATGGGGAAGGGGAACATATTTCCTGCCACCTCCTATTTTCTCAGGAGGTGGCCGATAGGGTACATAAATTGTTTCCGCAAGAAGCCATAATGGAGGAGAAAGAAGAGCTTTTTGTTATTACCACCTGGCCTGATAATATTTGGCTCAGGAGAACCATACTAAGTTTTGGCAGTAAAGTTAAAGTCCTTTCTCCCTCCTGGCTGGCAGAGGAGATTAAGAAAATAGCTGCCCAAACAGCTGCGCAATATCATTTAGCCCAGGAGGATTAACTATGAATAGTTCCAGTTTTTTATGGTTTATTTTAATTGCCGCTATGATTTTGTCTATGGCTTACAGTGTAGGGGGCCATTTCCTGTTAAGACCCCTGGCTATTGCAGCTGTTATAGGCTTTTTATTTTTTTTACTGGTTTCATTGGTTTCGCGATTCTGGTGAGTTATATAATATATAATAAGGGGGTTAACTAATTTGATTAATTCAATGGAAGAGATGATTCAGAAGGCCAAAAATAAGGAGACTCAAAGTGTAGTTGTGCCTGGTGCTGCAGGAGAAGAGGTGCTAAAAGCTGTAAAAAAAGCCAAAAATGAAAATATAATTAACCCAATTTTAGTGGGAAATGAGACAGCAATAAGAGAACTCACATCTGAAATTGGACTCAATCTGGAAAAAGACCGGATAATTGCTGCTGAAAACACTTCAGAAATTTGCCAAAAATCCGTGAGTATGCTGGCTGAGGGAAAAGCAGATGTTTTAATGAAAGGCCTGGTAGATACTTCCCGATTAATGAAAGAAGTGCTTAAAAAGGAATATAACTTAAGAACTGAACGGCTCATAAGCCATCTGGTACTGGCAGAAGTACCAGCAGTTGATAGGCTGCTTTTTATAAGTGATGGGGGGATGAATATAAAGCCTTCATTAGAAGAAAAAGCCAGTATAATTCAGAATGCAATAGATGCAGCGCAAAAATTAGGCTGGGAACAACCCAAAGCAGCAGTGCTGGCAGCGGTGGAAAAAACTAAAGAAGCTATGCCCGAAACTATGGATGCTGCTGTACTGAGTAAGATGGCTGAAAGAGGACAAATAACTGGTGGTCTGGTGGAAGGGCCTTACGCTCTGGATAATGCTCTTTCTTCTGAGGCCGCAGAAATAAAAGGTCTATCCGGACCGGTGGCAGGCGAGGCAGATATTCTTATAACCCCTGATATTAGCTCCGGCAATTTGCTGGGGAAAAGTGTGATACATATGGCTGGTGGACGCTTTGCTGCTCTGCTGGGGGGTACTCGCAAACCAATAGTGGTTACATCTCGGGCGGATTCAGCGGAGGTCAGGTTCATTTCACTGGCCGCTTCTGGCGTTATGGCTTTAACGGAGTAAAAAATCAGCATAATTCCGGTTATTTTCTAAGCAATGTTTTAGAAAACTGAAATGTATAGCTGGATAGCTGGAAAGATATACAGGATTCACTCTTTTTTTATGTATTACCGCTTCTCACCGGAATATTTTAATAGCCGGGGCCAGTTTTTTGAAATAATTGATATGGGTCTGACCGGGTATTTTGTTGTATTGAGCTCTGATTTATTTTTCTGACAAGTTATAATATTGTTTATAGTGCCAAAAGAACTTTATTAGCAGGTAATCGCCATTTAATAAAGAAATATGTAAAAGGATAAAAAGAAATGATTATTTAGTGCAATCATAACTTTTTGCTAAAATATGTTATTGTGAATTAGATAATTAAATATGGCTTTTTAACTTGCAAATTTGGGTCAATATATGATATATTTAACCTGGAAGAGATAATCACGATTAATTTTTGGGATTATAAAAGCAAGCCACCTTAAAAAGAGGTGCAAATTTTATCTCTAATATCCTTGATATTTCAAGGTTTACATCTTTTTATTTAATTATATTTTTAATCTTACCATAAAATAAAGTGGCTTGTGAAATATGTGAACAATTTTACATTTTAGCATTATGGAGAACTCAACAAAGGAAGTGAATTATTTATGAAATTGGCTGTTTCTGGCAAAGGAGGAGTCGGCAAAACCACAATTTCGGCTAGTATAGCCAGATATCTGGAAACTGAAGGTTATCAGGTTTATGCAATTGATAGTGATCCTGATGCAAATCTAGCCGCTATGCTGGGTATTGATGGTGACATAAAACCACTGGTCGAGCTGGAGGAAATTATAAAAGAAAAAGTAGGAGAAAAAGGTGGGCTTTATACTTTAAACCCCGATGTTGACGATGTTTTGGACGATTATGCAATCAAAAAAAATAATTTAAACTTCCTCAGGATGGGGGAGGTGAAAAAAGCCAGTTCATCATGTTATTGTCCCGAAAATAGTTTTTTGCGGGCTATCATGAACTCTCTGGTGTTTAAGAGAGATGAAGCAGTGGTTCTGGATATGGGAGCAGGTATAGAACATCTTACCCGCGGCACCTCAGCCGGCGTGGATTTGATGTTGATTGTTTGTGAACCCAGTAAAATAAGTGTGGAGACAGCTCATACCATTGAAGAACTAGCCAGAGAATCTGGAATCAAGAAAATAGGCTTTATCGGTAATAAAATCAGAACTGAAGAGGAAAAAAAGCAGCTGCAAGATGAGCTGAATTCGGAACTTCTGGGTATAATTCCTTTTAAAGAGGAGCTGCTCTCAGCAGGTTTTACTTCACAGGCAGAAACCAGCCTGCTGGAATCGGAGATAGAGGAAATATTTCGTGAGCAGGAACTCCTTTTAGAAGAATAAATTTTGTTTTTGCAGCATAAAACCAGCAATTAGGAGGTTATCAAAACATGTCAGAGGAGAAAAAGGATAAAGATATTGATGAAATGACAGATGATAAGGCTTCGCGAGATGCTTTGAAAAACGCCAGAGATAATCAGGTGAGCACTGCCTGGGATAGATATGAACAGCAGCAGCCTCAGTGTAATTTTGGTACAGAGGGAATTTGCTGTCGAATTTGCAATATGGGGCCCTGTCGTATAATACCAGGCAGACAGGAAGAGGGTGTATGTGGTGCTGATGCTGCTACCATAGTGGCTAGAAATTTTGTGCGTATGATTGCTGGAGGCAGCTCTGCTCACTCCGATCACGGTCGTGGTGTAGCCCATACCTTTTTGGAGGCAGCAAAAGGTGAAGCGCCGGGATACGAAATTAAAGATGAGGAGAAACTTATAGAGGTAGCTAAAAATTTCGATATTGAAGTAGAAGATAGGGATATTAATGAAATAGCAGTTGAGCTGGGTGAGAAAGCCATGGCTAACTTCAGCCAACAGGAGGGAGAGCTTGATTTTATTTCTCTTGCTCCTGAAAAGAGACAAGATTTATGGCGGCGCAATGGAGTTGTTCCCCGCGGTATCGATAGAGAAGTAGTGGAAAGTATGCACCGCTCTACCATGGGGGTAGATCAGGATTATAAAAATATATTAAAGCAGGGAACCAGAGCAGCCCTGGCAGATGGCTGGGGTGGATCTATGATTGCTACTGAGCTTCAGGATATTATGTTTGGCACTCCCGGTCAGCCCGGAAAAGAAGGAGATAAAGAAGCGGTTGCTTTTGATTCTAACCTCGGTGTGCTGAAAGAAGATGAAGTTAATATTGTAGTTCACGGACATGAACCTCTTATTTCAGAGATGATTGCTATTGCCGCTCAAGAAGATGAAATTCTGGAGTACGCGGAAGAAAATGGTGCAAAAGGAGTTAATATTTCCGGCATATGTTGTACGGCTAATGAGCTGCTGCAGCGACATGGTATTCCAGTAGCCGGGAACTTCTTACAACAGGAACTGGCCATATCCACGGGTGCTGTTGATATGATGATGGTTGATGTGCAGTGTATAATGCAGTCTCTGGAAAGTATGCTGCCTGATTACCAT
>CAYOFJ010000185.1:0-4519 GCA_964403065.1 uncultured Halanaerobiaceae bacterium
ATCCCCAATCTCCCATGGCTCTTTTAACCCGAGAACTTCCAGAAAAACAAAAAATATCTCAGGATGCTTTTAGACAGTTCAAAGGCAATCTCACTTTCCAGCCAGAAATAATCGACAAAGCAGTAAACAGGTTAAAAACATTTATTTCCCGGGAAAATATGCTGGAGGTAGATTCTCAATATTTCCAGCCCCTACCCGCAGAAGAAAAAGAATATAATATAAAGACTTCCAGATTCATCGCCCCTTTTCTGAACAATGCTCTGGAAGAAATTGAAGAAAAAGTAAATACCCTGGCAAGTCAAAATGTGATGCTTAATTATAGTCTGCAGGAAAATGAGAGGCGCACAAAAGAAATTATAAAAAGGCTTTGTTTTGCCGCCGAATACAAAGATGAAGACACTACAATACACCTGGTTAGAATTGGTTTAATCTCCACCCTGCTTTATTCCCGGGTGGTTAATGATGAAGTACGGCTGGAAAGGATGTTTTATGGCTCATTAATGCACGATATCGGCAAAATTGGTATACCCGATCAAATACTATTTAAACCCGGCAGTCTAACAGATGAAGAATATGAAAAAATTAAACAGCACCCGGAAATTGCTTTAAATATACTGCGCGATAGTGATCATAAACTGATAAAGATGGCCCAAAAAATTGCTTATACCCACCATGAAAGATGGGATGGTGAGGGATATCCCCGGGGGCTTGCGGGTGAAGACATACATCTTGCAGGCAGTATTTTAGCTATTTTTGACTTATTCGATGATATCATGTCTGAAAGAGTTTATAAAGAAGCCTATTCTCTGGAAAAAACTTTAAATATACTGGAAGAGGAAAGAAATGAACATTTTGATGGAGATCTTCTGGATATTTTCAGGGAAAATCTGGATAAAATATTATCTTATCGCTCTAAAATCAGGGAAAATTTCTCCGGTCTGGGCGAAAAAGAAGTTGCGGCCAAATACTTTAAGCTCAACCCTGATTTCTCGCTGTTAACTGAAGAAAAAATACCTGAATACAATCAGCTTTTCAATAACTACCAGTATGAAGACAGCCAAAGAGAAGAAATGAAACTCTATGTTAGTGATTATCCCGCACCTCCCTTTACCAGTTAAAATCAACCCTAACATAAATGATTCTTCTTCATATCAGCTGGTTGAAACCGGTTTTAGCCTCACTTCATAATGCTTATTATTCATTATATAGCGATTTCACCAGCTGATTGGGAAAAGTCCAAATTAAAAATCCCCCGGTTTAACCGGTAACCGGGGGCATTATTTGTTTTATTGCTAAATTTATTATCAGATTGTGGACTTCACGTGAAAAACACTAATTAATATTGGCAGCTCTCACCGGGCGAGATAGCTACAATCTCAACTCCTGGTGCCTTCTCTGCCACCAATTCTTCATATTCATCAGTATCAGGAACCAGAATGCCAAAAGTTCCATAGTGCATAGGAATAACTACTTGCGGATCCAAAAGTTTGGTGGCCAGTGCAGCCTGTTTGGGATCCATGGTAAATACACTACCGATAGGTAGCATGGCAACATCGATATCATATAATTCTCCCAGCTCATTCATACCACCGAATATTCCTGTATCTCCCGCATGATAAATAACTTCTCCTGAAGGCGCAGTAATCAAATAAGCAGCAGGGGAGCCTACATCGCTGGAATGAAAAGCCTGTACCATGGTGACATCAACGTCTCCTACGGTTACTGTACCACCGATATTCATACCCATTCCACCATTGAGCAGATTATCCTCTGTAAGCTCTGGATTATTCTCCTGAACTTTAGCCAGTACTTCTGGTTGACCAACAACAGTGCCATCTTCACTGGTTAGTTCTCCTATGTTTTCCATATGATCAAAATGATCGTGAGTTATAAGTACTATATCTGCCGGTTCAGGTTCAGTCTCCGCAACGGGATTTTCTTCCAGAAAAGGATCTACTAAAATATTAACTCCTGTGTCAAGGATGATTTCAAAACAGGCGTGTCCAATCCAGCGAAATTCGTGACTCATGTTAATAATCCCCCCATTTTAGTTTATTTTTGCACAAGTTTCCATAATAATTATTCTGTTTTTGCTTAAAAATTCCTCCCTATTTGGAAAACTTCCCTCATCCCGGCAGTATTATGGTCGCCAGTTCAGCCAGAATACCAAAAAATGAACCTGACCAGCCGTACATTTTCAACCTGTTTAAATACCTGCCGGCAAATGATTTAAATAAAGCTTCTATAGCAGCTGGATCCATCTCTTCAACCTGCTTGACAGCAGTTGCTTTTACAGCTACTGATTCCAGTAAACTTTGAAAGTGTATTTCCAGACTATCCATACCGGCATCAATGAATTTATCAGCAAAATACTTCACGGTTTTATCTTCTAACATCCTGGGAAGTTGAGCAGAAACTCGCTCTAAATATCCGGAAACATCCGCCTCCAGTTCCTGCCAAAAATCTTCTCTGTCTACCAGGTTTTTTAAAGCCCAGGACATATCCTCTAACAAAATATCCTCCCTTAAAATAGCTGTTTTCCTATCTTCCCTATTGAAAAACTTTTCTTCTGCCAGACAATTATTAATACAATTAATTACATCAGCCAGTGTAGAATTGAGCTCATTTTTGTTGTTGTTAAGTATTTTCTCAATATCTTCGGCTTCCGGATCTTTAATACCTGTTATAAGCTCCAGGCTTCTAGCGGGAGAAATATTGTTGGCTATCTCAGTCCCCGGAATTAAAAGCAAATCAAAAAATATGTTATTCACCCGGGTATCATTCTTTTTATATGTTTCCTCAAGAGCATTAATAACACCGGACATCTTTTTATTTCCATAATTCCGCAGCCAGTTTACTGATTTCAGGGGAGAGAACTGTATCTGCCATAAAAGACTGCTAAAACGATTGATGAAACGTCTAACATTTCTGTCGACTTCAGGTTTTTTAGCTATCTCAGTTATCAGATCGGCCCACTGATCTGTACTGCTTTCATAAAGCAAATCCTGTGAAACCTCACTGCTTACTTTCATGACTATCGGTTCCAGCTGCCTGCCGATACTTTCCCGGCTGTTGCGGAAATAATTAGGTAATTTATCATCTATAAGATTGTCTATGAGGTCTTCCAGAGTTCCCCGACCATCTGTAAAGCGATATGCTCCTTTTAGAATAATATTGCTTAAAAATCCCTCCTGTGAAGCAGAAGATTTCAGTTCCTCTTCTACAACCTCAGCAGCCATATCCTTAATATTATCTCTCTGCCGGGAAAGAAAAGCAATAATTCTTTCCAGAAAAATATCAAGTATCACCGTCAAATTTTTCTGTACCAGGGAGGGAATAATCTGCTGAAGCTGTTCGGGCAGAGAGCCTGCAAGTAGTTTCTTATCCAGACGCTGTAAAAGTTCAGCAAGCTCACCGTTCTGGAAAAATTCTAAAATTCCATCACTCAAAAATTCTGTAAGCTGTTTTTGTTGATAAGAAGAGAGCAGGTCTTCAGCAGAGATTTTATAGTCCCCGTCTAAAAAACCGGCCCCTATGCCCGATTTTTTTATCGAAGTCCAGTAAGTTTTTAAATCCAGACCTAAAATTTCCGCAATATTTTCAGTTTTCTCTTTTTTGTTCATTCCGGATATAATCTCCCGGGGAAGCAGCCGGCCATAGTTAGAATCAATATTATTTAATTCCGCCAGCAGTTCAGCAGCAATTTTATGTATATTGTCATTATATTTTTCCAGCTCATTTTGTCCCCAATCACCGGCCAGACTAAAAATAAAAGGAAGTGACAATTCCCGGTTAAAATTTTCTATCACAAATTCCGAAATTTTTCTAGAGCTCTTTCTGAACTGACTTTTAACAATTTCCAGTAAATTATAGGCGAAATCATCACTGCTAACTCTTAATATCATTCTCAGTCTTCTGTAATCATCCTGCAGCAGTGTGTCCTTTAAAATATCCTCCAGTCCCGAACGGTTATCTCTTAATAATTTGCTCATCTGATGAGGGTTCAGAAGATCATTTTCGATAAAATCCCCCAGGGCAGCGGCGAATCTCTCCTGATTTCTGGCTATCAAACCCGGTGTAAAGGGAACTCTAAGACCTCGCAGACTGAAAGAATTGTAGGGGCGAAAAATCATATTTATAGCAGTTATATTGGTTATAAAACCCACCAGTCCATATACCAGCATGGAAATCCCCAAACGACCGGACCCACCTGCTGCGGCCAGCAGCTCCCCACCAGCAGTTTCCATCAGGATACCGGCTGTAAATCCCAGCAGCCCTCCAAAATAAGTAAGTGGCTTTAATTCTCTCCCCATGAAACTTTCTACTACTTCTCGCATATCCTCCGTCGATAAAGCCAATAAATTATCAGAAACTGCCTCACTCACCTGGTCTTCCAGCAGCAGTGATAGATTATCCTGCAAAATATTCAACAAAAAATTGGTTAATTTATTCTGATAATCAGGAATCTCCTGAATTTCTTGCAGCATATATTCGATCTTTCTGTCTTTTTGTTGACATA
>CAYOFJ010000186.1:0-4515 GCA_964403065.1 uncultured Halanaerobiaceae bacterium
ATAATTGTAGGGCTGGGTTTAGTAATTGTTTCAATCCTCACCCGGCGGTTAAGCCGGGTGCAACCTTGAGGAAAATCAGCAAGATATACTCATCACATTAGTTTCAATCCTCACCCGGCGGTTAAGCCGGGTGCAACATAGATATCGGCAGGGATATGCGGAGTGTATTAAGTTTCAATCCTCACCCGGCGGTTAAGCCGGGTGCAACAGTGGCTATTTTAATTGCTGATATATAAGCAATTTCAGCCACCAATTTGCGAAAATCATAAATTCCTGATTTATTTATTCTGTAAACTATACAAACAAACCTTTTTGCTGTATGAAAAGCTCGAAATTTTGACACTTTTGCGAACCCCCAGGGGTTTTTTACATTGCTTATGGTTCGCGCTAAACTATTAACGTATCTTCCTCATAATCTATTGCTTCAAATGTCCCGTATTCTTCTACATTTTTATCTCTAGGCTCTAAGATCCTATATATCCTGACTGCGTCCTCATCTTCTTTCATATTTTTAAGAACCTCATTCTTTAGCTGCAAAAACTTTTTCTCTTCAACTTGAAATTCAAACACAGATTTTTGCACTCTTTGACCATAATTTTCACATATCTTAGCCATTTTCCTCAGTCTTTTTTCGCCAGCTTTAGATTCAGTTGAAATATCATAGGCTAACACATATAACATTTTAACACCTTCTCATTCATATAAAAAAGGATAATATTCCTCTGTCTCTCCCCTAATACTTCGGGCTAATAATCTTGCTTGTAAATAAGGAATAAGCCCATAAGGTACTTTCCTTTCATGAAAAGTATGGGTAATTTCTTCTTGCTTTTTTTCTTGATACATTTTTATTAATAATTTCCTGCATTCTTCAGTCATTAAAACAGCCCCACCTGTTTTTTCTTCAAAATCACTTGCCTTAACCTGCTCTCTATTAATAAGTGTGAGAACTACTCTTTCAGCCATAACAGGCCTTAATTCTTCCATTAAATCCAAAGCAAGAGAAGGTTTGCCAGGCCTTACATCGTGAAGATAACCTATTTGCGGATCCAATCCTATACTTTCCAAAGCTGAGCAACAATCATTCAGCAATATTACATAAAGATAAGAAAACATTGCATTTACTTTATCCTTAGGTGGACGTTTGCTTCTGCCAGTAAAATTAAATTTATTCGAGTTCTTAAGTATCATATCATTTACACAAGAAAAATAAATATTAGCTGCCCTTCCTTCAAACCCACGAATTTCTTCAAGAACGCAGGTGTCATCTAACTTAGTAATGAGCTTCTTTATGTCCTCTGCTGCTTTTCTTAAATTTTCTTCTGAATCTTTGTTTTCAATATCCCTAGCAGAACGCTGTAACATGGAACGAGAATTATATAATTTTCCTTTAACGAAATTTCTAGCTATTTTAGCTCTAAATTTCTTATTCTTATTATCATATATTTTAAACTGATCCAAGCGCAACATTACATTTCCAGATACTGGCCCTACCCATCTCCCAATAAATTTACCATTCCTATCGATTCTAGCTACAGAAACTTCATTATTTGCACACCACTTTAAAGCTTGATGACTAATTCCAGCTCTCTCAAATAACAAAATATTACCTAAATGGTGGCCAGGAATTCTTAAAGCTTCTTCTTGCTTAATTTCAACTATGATTATATCCTGCTTCTTTTTTACATATGCTTCATTTTTTGTTACATAAAGAGTATTTTCGATTTTCCTGGCCACTGTATATTTCCTCCCTATTTAAAACTTTTTCTATATTTTTCTTCTTTAATTTTAGCTTTAGGCAAACACAGCTCATTAAGTGAACAATTATCACATTTTGAAGTGTATTCCGGTTCAGGTGTTATTCTTTTTTCAAGCATTTCTTTAACTTTTCTAATTACAGTTTGTGTTTGAGTTCTAATTTTTGATTTTATTTCAATTTCTTTTCTTCTTCGAGAAGATTCATAATAAATATATGCACAATCAATATCGACTTCTTTCATTTCTTCTAAGCATAATACTTGGGCGCAAACTTGCACTTGATTTGCCAGCCTTTTCTTCTTTTTACCCCTTTTATATTCAACGGGATATAATTTATCTCCCTCATATTCCAATATGTCAACTACACCATATATTCCTAATTTATCTGACCACACCGGAACACTATTTTCGCATTTTTTATTACTTCTATAATTATTACTATCATCAACTTTTTCATGAACAATATTGCCTTCTATTGTAAAAATATTTTCCTCATAAATTTCTTCAATGTGAATAAGAGCAAACTGTCGTGGACAATAAGAATAATGTTGTAAAGCAGAAATAGGTATGGAATATTCTTTTTCCCATGCAAAATAATCTTTCATTGGTTAATATAACTTAGTCAGTTTAATACCATCTGTTATCTCGTCTTCTTTTAACTCTATATCATAATCATTTATTGATCTAGGAACCTCTACATTATCTTTTTTCTTTATATTTATTTTGTTGAATAACTTATGTGCAGGTGCATTACCTGTTTTTTTCTCATGACTAAAGATGTATAATCCCCTGCAGGCCATCATTCCCTTGCTGGAAGAGCGGTCGAAATCCCACATAGTCTGTAAGGATTCCCAGAACAACTTTAAATCTTCTGATTTTACACCTGTATCCTCAGCTAAATATGGGTTATAAAACCCCTTGCATGCATATAATCCATAAGGTATAAGCTGTTTTCTGCCCATTTCAGTCATTTTATTGGAACCGCTTTCCCCTTCAGCTATATCCTCCTGGGTCTGGCTGCGGGCATCCTCCGGTTTCGTTACAGCCACTCTTGTGATGGTTAAATCCTGAGGGACCACAGCGTCAATTGATCTGGCAAAAGTGAGCTGTAAAGGACCCTGCACCTGACCGCAATTAAATTCACTTGTGCTCATTACTGCCCCAAACATCCTCACATCATAAAAGTTTTCGCACATCCATTCCCTGGCCTTCTCATGTGAACTTCTATCATTAGCATCACTTTCAAAATCCAAAGCCTGATAAGCTTTTTCCTGTTGGTTATAGAGTATACCTTGTTCTTCCACATATATTTTTTCATCTTCCTGGGTCAGAGAAATCCAATTTCTTACCTTCCTTTTTAAACAAACATCGGAAACTAATCCCTGCATGGTCTCAGGATCAATTCTAGGAAGATTGCCGGCATCGGGATCACCATTAGGATTTCCGTCTTTTACATCAAAAAGATAGAAGAAATCATGCCTTTTATCAGTATCTAAATGAGACATTTCAAAACCCCCTATATATTAATTTTCTGCTTTTTCTTTTTCCTCTTTATCTTCGCTGGGACGATAACCCCGCTGTTGATAGTATCCTAAAGCAAATTTACCCTGTTCTTGTAAAGTGAAGTGGGAAGGAAAGTCTTCCAGCTCAGCCATTATATCTTCTAAGTCTCTTTGCAAACCATAGTAAATTCCTTGTTTGCTTTCGTCTTTTCTCATTTTAGCTAAATGATGCTGTGCTTTGCGCAGTAAATTCCCAAAAACAGAAGCCGGAGCTGTAGAAGCTGTGCCATAATACTTATCAACTACGGTGGACTTTATTCCCGGCATGGCACTAGTCTGGATCCTCTCGATTACTGCGAATAATCTTCCACATAAATAAGCATCACTCTTCTTTTCTTTGTCTAATGTTTCGTTCACTTTAAAATCACCTCCTAGCTTGGAATTAAAATACATTTTAAGTAAAGCAGCCCGTGCATGAGAAACCGCTTTCCAACCCCGGTTTTCTACACCAGCTTCAGCTGTATTCCTCCTGATAACATTATTTAGCACAGAAAAATCCAGAGGCAATCCATTCAAAGAATAATTAATTAATGATTCTACTACTATAGGCTTTATGCGGTTATTATCAAAAGCTGTGGCAGCAGTAAGCTCCGGCAGACTAAAATATCTTGGTTCATAACCTATCTGCATAGACTCAAAATAGTTTACTAAGTTTTCCCTAACATGCTCCAGAGTAGTTACTATCCAATCTCTAATCATCACCCGGCTCTGATTGGCTGTAAGTGCCAGTATATAAACCTCTTCAGATTCAATCTCACTAAAATTGCCAGTATAGTATGATTTTATAAACTCTTTTATTTTTTCATCTCTAGCCTGAGATAATATATTACCTATACCCAAATTTTGCTTTTTTGCATCCTGGCGCCAGAATATATAGTTTACATTACCAGCCCAGACTCTATTTGACTCTGTCTTATCACTATTTAATAAATAATTAGCAGCTCTGCCGTATTTTATACCACAATCAAAGCAAACAGGAGCAATAAAGGAAGCTTCCAGGCCATAAGACTCAAAGGCCTTATTATTAGCAGAAACTATGGCGCTACCGCTCCCCTGTCCTCCCATCCTCTGCATCTGCAATTTTTCCGGATGTCTATCTGCGATAGTCTTCTCCTCTCCACAGATTAAACACGTGGCCACCATATCAGATCTATCCTGCGCCACTTCGTTCTGCTTTTGCTGCCAAAATTTTTGAATT
>CAYOFJ010000187.1:0-4506 GCA_964403065.1 uncultured Halanaerobiaceae bacterium
ATAAATTATTTTAAATATTTAAATTGTCATACTAATATTTTAATTTAATGAAAATGCAAAATAGAAAATGAGTATTTCATATTTTTGCTAAATAAGATATAATAATATTGTCTTGAGGAGTAAATTTAAATAGATAAATAAATTTTAATATAATAAAGGTGAGAAATAATTGAAAAGCCAGCACCTAATTGCATTATTAAAGTTAGCCCTTATAAAGATAATTATAACCTATTAAAAAGGAGGGCAAATTATGACGGTTGCAGGAGGAATGTTTCCACATCCCCCCATTATAATTCCAGAGGTCGGAGGCAGAAAAAGAGTGGAAGCAGAAGAGACAATAAATGCCTGTCAGGAATTAAGTGAAGAAATTGCAGATGAAGATCCCGACTTGATTTTATTTTCAGGCCCCCATGGTCAGGCGGCAAGAGATGAAATTACTATTCCCAAAGCAGAGGAATTAACAGGTGATATGGGACAGTTTAATGCTGCAGATGTAGAGCTAACTGTTCCTAGCTCCCCTCAACTTATTTCCGATCTGACTGAAGAAGCAGCTGCAGAGGGTTGGGCTGTTAAAACACTATCCGATCGTGTTAGTGTCCATTTAGATCATGGTGTGTTAGTGCCTTTATATTTTTTGCAGAGGGCAGGGTTAAAAGATGTGCCCTGGATAATAATCAATATGGCTTTTTGGCCGCCAGAAAAACTTTTTGGTTTTGGCCAATTTCTTTCAGAATTTTTAGTCGAAGAAGATGCTTTGTTTGTTTGCAGTGGTGATCTTTCTCACAGATTAAAACCAGGTTCACCTGGTGGTTATGATCCAGAAGGAGAAAAATTTGATCGTCGTTTAATGGAGCTATTGAGGGAAGAGAAAATACACGAAATCATAGATATGGATGAGAATATACGAGAAAAAGCTGGTGAATGTGGTTACAGGCCTTTGCTCATAGGCCTTGGTTTCTGCCACTGTGAGAATTTAAATATTGAGGTAAAATCTTATGAAGGCCCCTTTGGAGTTGGATATGGGGTGGCAGGTTTTTACGTAGAATAGAGCAAATTTAATTAATTTGGGGGTGTAATTTTGCCAGAATTGAATTTTTCTCCTGTAGAACTCGCCCGGCACACGCTCGAAGAATATTTGGATACGGGGGAAATGCCTGAATTACCGAAAGAGGATTACAAAGCAGGTGCTTTTGTCTCTATTAAAACGGTTGAGGATGAAAAGCTGCGTGGTTGTATTGGTACAGTTGAACCGGTTACTGATTCAGTCAGTCAGGAAATTGCCAGGAATGCTATTAGTGCTGCTGTAAAAGATCCGCGTTTTTCCGCGCTTTCCAGAGAAGAACTGGATAGAGTAAATATTACTGTCGATGTTCTGGGAGAAAAGGAGCTAATTGCGGATATTTCCCGACTGGATCCTGATAAGTTTGGAGTCATAGTGGAAAAAAATAACAGGCGAGGAGTTTTATTGCCTGATTTAGCGGATGTGGATACTGCTAGAAGACAGCTGGAAATAGCCTGTCAAAAGGCAGGAATTAAACTGACAGAACTAGAGAAGGCAGAAGCAAACATTTATCGATTTCCTGTTACTAGATATGAGGAGGAGTCTTAATGGCCGGCAAGAAAAACGAAGCTTTATTTTATAACAAAACAGCTGATCAAGAAGTACAATGCCAATTATGCCCGCATTATTGTAAGATTGCTCCTTCCCAGCGTGGCATTTGTGGAGTAAGAGAGAATAAGGGCGGTACTCTTTATTCTCTAAATTATGGTGAAGTGACTTCTGCTGCTATGGATCCTATTGAGAAGAAACCACTATATCATTTTTATCCTGGCAGCACTACTTTATCTCTGGGTACGTGGGGATGTAATTTAAGCTGTAGTTTCTGTCAAAACTGGCGAATCAGTCAGGGAAAACCTACTACCCGCAGTTATACACCAGAAGATATTGTAAAACTAGCTCAGGATAAAAACAGTACTACAATTACTTTTACTTATTCTGAACCTGTGGTCTGGACTGAATTCATTATGGATGTTGCCAGTATAGCAGAAAAAGAAGGACTGGGTATTATTTTAGTGACAAATGGCTATATTTCATCAAAACCTTTAAAAAAATTACTTCCTTATCTTTCCGCCTGTAATATTGATTTAAAATCTGTAACTGAGAAATTTTATAAACAGCACTGCGGGGGTGGTGCTCCTGAGCCAGTAAAAAACACCATAACCTCTTTAAATAAAGCAGGGGTTCATCTGGAAGTTACCAATCTTTTGATTCCGGGTGAAAATGATAATAGAGAAGAGTTAGAGGCCCTTTGTGATTTTTTGCAGGAGGTAGATCCGGAGATTCCTTTACATTTATCTCGTTATTTTCCCCGTCATGAGCTCCAGAACCCAAAGACCCCTAAGAATACTATGACTGAAAGCTTTGAGCTTGCTCAAAATTATCTGAATTATGTTTATCTGGGCAATATTGACCATCCCCAGGGACGAAAGACTTGCTGTCCAGAATGTTCGGCAGAGTTAATAGATCGCACCTACTTTCAGTTGGAAAATAAGTTACAGAGCGGTAAATGTCCAAAATGCGGTAAAGAAATCAAAGGAAGATTTAATAACTAAGGATTGATGATTTTGCTCCAAATCAATTATAGCTTGAAAAACCAATATATTCATGCCTGGGGAGTAGTGTGCCTAATTTGCTGTATTATTGGCAGTATTAAAGCTTATCTTGAAAGCTTGACTTAACATAGGAAGTTTGGTTAAATATAGTTTTAGTCATTTTCGTAATGCTTATAATTGAAAGCTATAAGGCTCTGTTCACCATGAAATTTTTCCTGTGTTTAAGTTTAGTTTTCGGCCCAAAAATAGTTCTTCCTTTGCGAAAGCTCTTCCCTGAGCTTTCGCTCAGCCCGGCAATCCTGAGCCGGGGACACTATTTTTTGGTCAGAAAACTGAATCGTACTGCGAAAAATTTCCAGTATCACATAGCTTCATAGCCTCCAATATTTTTAAACCTTAAATTAACTGCATACTTAACTTTGATTATAGAATGTATATGGCGATTTCACCAACTTTTTGGAGAAGCTCTAGATTAAATAACTATCCTGATAAATTTTTATCTAAGGAGGAATTATTTTGGCGGATTATTTCGGTACAGATGGAGTTAGGGGAGTGGCTAATAAAGAACTCACCCCAGAACTAGCTCTTAAACTGGGAAAAGCTGGCGGACAAATTCTGAAGAAAAAATCAGAATCAGAAGCCAATGGACCGGTAAACTCACCACGAATTATTCTGGGGAAAGATACTAGATTATCTGGTGATATGCTGCTGGGAGCTTTAATGGCAGGATTAAATTCTGTAGGGGTAAATACTATAAATATAGGTATTGTTCCTACTCCTGCTGTAGCTTATCTAACCCGAACTGAAAATGTAATTGGTGGTATAATGATTTCTGCTTCTCACAATCCTGTTGCTGATAATGGGATAAAATTTTTTAATTCTTCCGGTTATAAAATTTCCGATGCTTTAGAAGAAGAGATAGAGGAAAAGCTGAATAACAATATAAAAAGGGCGGAACACCCCTTTATCGGGAAATATCATGAACACAAAAACTGGATTGAATTTTATGTAGATAATATACGAAACGCCATTTCAGCTAATTTGTCAGGGCTGAAGGTTTTAATGGATTGTGCTTATGGGGCTGCTTATAAATTGGGGCCGCAAATATTTAAAAATATGGGTGTGAATTTAACAGCTTACAACGATGAAAATCGCGGTGAAAAAATCAACCATAAATGTGGGGCAACCAATATCGATTTTATTAAGGAAAAAGTTGAAAATAGTGATGCCGATATAGGGGTGGCTCTGGATGGGGATTCTGATCGATGTATCCTGGTAGATGAAGAGGGCAATAAAATTGATGGTGATTGTATTATGAGTATATGTGGGCTGCATATGATTTCCGAAAATAAACTCAACCAGAATAAAATTGTCACAACCCGTTACAGCAATCTAGGGTTACAGGAGGCTCTTAAAAAGGCAGGAGGAGAAGTTGAGATTGCTGCTAATGGGGACAAATATGTTTTAAACAAAATGAGAAAGGAGAATATAAATTTAGGCGGGGAAAAGTCAGGTCATATAATTTTTCTGGATCATAATACCTCAGGAGATGGGATTTTAACGGCACTCAAAGTCATGTCTGTCATGGTTAAGGAGGGTAAATCCCTGAAAGAATTATCCCAGCAGTTTAAACCCTGGCCACAAATTTTAACCAATATAAAAGTTGAGAACAAAAGTGAATGGAAGGAAAACAAAAAGATACAAAACATTATTATAAAGGCAGAAAAAGATCTCAATAAAGGACGCGTTTTTGTTAGGGCTTCCGGGACAGAACCAGTTATAAGAGTTATGCTGGAAGGCAAAGAAAGGCAAAAGCTGGAAAAATGGAAAATTGAACTGGAAAATATTATTAGAGAAGAGTTAAATTAAATTTTTACTTTGGTTTTGTTTTAA
>CAYOFJ010000188.1:0-4491 GCA_964403065.1 uncultured Halanaerobiaceae bacterium
ATTCTATCAAAAAGAAACCAAATTTGCAAAAAATAATAATGGATCTTCTCCATTTCAGTTGGTTGAATATAGTTTTAATCATTTTCTTAATACTTATAATTGAAAGCTATAAGGCTCTGTTCACCAGGAAATCTTTCCTGTGTTTAGGTTAAGTTTTCGGCCAAAAAATAGTGCTTCCTTCTTCCTTCGCGAAAGCTCTTCCCTGAGTTTGCGCTCAGCCCGGCACATCCTGAGCCGGGGACACGATTTTTTGGCCATGTTACTGTCCCTGAATTTGAAAAATTTCCAGTATCACTTCGCTTTATAGCTTCCAATACTTTATAAGCCCCGGCAATTAAAGGTATAAGTAGTCCTGGTAATCCAGCATATATAGCAATTTCACCAACGGTTCTGGAGAAGAACCATAATAATTAAAAGTTGAAATAAAGAAAGATAGGAGGAGGGTGGTAGGTAAGAATCCGTACCTACCACCCTCCTCCTATTTCTATCCCTTATAATCCCAAAATTTATTTTTAAATATAGTATTCTTAAAATATATTCTTTTACAAATAGGAAAGCTTTATCATAAAAATTTTCATGAATTTATTCTTCTTCAACTTTTAAGTTTAACTCTTTTAACTGTTCTGCTTTAACATTACTGGGAGCTCCAGTTAAAGGAGAAGTGGCCTGTTGTGTTTTGGGAAATGCAATTACATCACGAATAGAATTACAACCTGTTAACAGCATAACTATCCTATCAAGGCCAAAAGCAATACCACCATGAGGCGGTGTGCCATAAGATAAAGCATCAATCATAAAACCAAATCTTTCTTTGATTTCTTCCGATGAAAAACCCAGAAGGGAAAATACTTTTTTCTGAATCTCCGGATCGCTAATTCTCACACTACCTCCACCGACTTCTTCTCCATTTATTACCATATCATAAGCATTTGCTTTTGCCTTATTGGGGTTTTCAAATAGAAGATTTTCCTCCCCAGGTAAAGGTGCAGCAAAAGGATGATGCTCGGCCTCAAGTCTATTTTCTTCTTCATTATAATTGAAAAGAGGAAAATCTACCACCCATAAAAACTCATAAGTGTTTTCGGGTATTAAATCATGCTCCTCTGCCAGTTTTTCACGCAGTGCCCCCAAACAAGAGACAGTAGTTTCAAATTCACCGGCAATCACAAAGACAATATCTCCTTTTTCAGCATTCATTTTATTCTGTAAATTTGTTAGTTCAGTTTCACTGAGAAATTTAGTCACAGGAGATTTAATTTCTTCGGCGAAAGAAAACCAGATCAAACCCGCAGCTCCTCTTTCTTTAACAAATTCTTCATACCTATCTATTTGGCTGCGAGAAAAATTGGCTCCTCCCGAATACTTTATACCTCTTACAGTTCCTCCTTCAGAAATTGTACCACTAAATACATTAAAATCACTTTCAGCAAATATATCAGAGAGATCATTTATTTCCAGCCCAAATCTGGTATCAGGGCTGTCAGAACCATACTTTTCCATTGCCTCCTGATATGTTAAACGAGGAAATTTATCAGGAACTGTTATATTTTCCAGAGAAAAAATATCTCTTATCATATTTTCCATACTACCAAGAAAAGATTCCACTTCGATAAAAGAAGTTTCAATATCTATCTGAGTAAATTCTGGCTGTCTATTAGCCCTGAGATCTTCATCTCTAAAACATTTAGCCAGCTGAAAATATTTTTCTATTCCACCAGCCATCAATAGCTGTTTAAAAAGCTGTGGAGACTGTGGCAAAGCATAAAAACTACCTTTATGTAACCGGCTGGGAACAAGATAATCTCGTGCTCCTTCAGGAGTGCTTTTTGTCAGTATGGGAGTTTCAATTTCCCAATAACCATTCTCAGCCAGAAAATTGCGAGTTTTATGCATAACCTGATGTTTTTTTTGAAGTATTTCGAGCATTCGTGGCCGACGCAAGTCAAGAAATCTATAATTTAAACGGACATCTTCTTTCGCATTCACTTCGTTTTCAATTAAAAAAGGAGGAGTTTCGGAATCTGATACAACTTGCATTTCCTCCACTTCAATTTCAATTCTACCAGTTGCCAGTTCCTCATTAAAATTCTCTTCAGGTCTTTGCCGAACCTGTCCTGAAATAGAGACAACATATTCAGAGCCTAAAGATTCCGCTCTGGAAAATAGGTCTTGATTTTTGGATTTATCAAAAACAGTTTGCACTAATCCAGAACGATCCCTTATATCAACGAAAAGTAAAGATCCATGATCCCTGCTTCTTTGAACCCAACCATTAACTACTACTTCCTCCCCAATCATATCTTCTTTAATATCATTACACATTTTAGTTCTACGTTTATAATTATAACTTTCTTGTTCCATATCTGCCATGTCACCTCATATTCAATTTATTATACTTTCAGTTTATTTATTATATTATCCTGATCCACCAAATTTTCTTCCCCACTGCTCATATTTCTCAAAGTAACTTTATTTTCTTCCAGTTCATTCTCCCCTATTATGATACAGTATTTGCTATCTTTTCTATCGGCATCTTTCATCTGACTGCCAACACTTCTATCCAGATAATCCGTATCAACAGAAAATCCCGTTTTACGTAGTTTTCTCATCAATTGTAATGAGTAATTTTCAGCTTTCTTCCCAATTGTTATAATATAAACATCAAGGCCAGGTTTAATTTTCGTTGCATCTTTATCCAACAATAAAAGCAATCTCTCAATTCCTAAAGCCCAGCCGGCTCCGGGAACTTCTCTATTTCCTATTTCTTCTACCAGGCCATTATATCTTCCCCCGGAAAATATAGCATCTTGAGCTCCCAGATCTTCTGATTTTACCTCAAAAACTGTGTTGGTATAATAATCAAGACCTCTAACAAGATAAGGGGTTATATCATAATCTACTTCAAGTATATCCAATTTTTCTGTAACAACTGAAAAATGCTGAGAACAATCATCACATATATAATCTAAAATAACAGGAGCTTCTTCAATGATATTCTGACATTCATCACAATCTAGAATTCTTAAAGGATTCTTTTTTAAACGTCGCTTACAATCATCACATAAATTTACACTATGTTCAGCAAAATAATCCTGCAAACTTTCAATATAGCTGGGACGACAATCCGGACATCCTATGCTATTTAACTCCACAAAAAAGTTAGCAAGCCCTAGCTCTTTCAAAAAATTAATTCCCATAACCATCAATTCTACATCAAGAGCTGGATTATTGCTCCCTAAAACCTCTACACCAAACTGATGAAACTGTCTATATCTTCCAGATTGTGGACGTTCATATCTAAACATCGGTCCCATATAATAAAGTTTGGTAGGTTGAGCGCCTCCATAAAGTTTATTTTCTAAAAAGGATCTAACAACCGATGCGGTCATTTCAGGCCTTAATGTTATACTTCTATCTCCACGGTCAGTAAAGGTATACATTTCTTTTTCAACTATATCTGTAGCCTCTCCAATACCTCTACTAAATAATTCCGTATATTCAAAAACCGGAGTTCGTATTTCTTTATAATTATATTTTCTGCATATATCTCGGGCCGCCTTTTCCACTTTTTGCCATGTAAAAGAAGCGGGGGGTAAAATATCCTTCGTCCCCCGCGGAGAATTTATGGTCATAAAATTATCACCTATTTCTGTAATTTACTCTGTCGGTTCTTCTTCAGGTTCAACTTCAACTTCATCAGGATCTACCTCTTCAAGTTCATCTCTTTCCAGAGGAGTGCCTTCTGGAGCTATATCCTGTCTCTCCTGCTGAATTTCCATGAATCTATCCATTTCTTCTTGTGCTAATTCCTCAGCACCTACCTGGCTAAAAGCTGTATTAAGTTGATAACGGGCCATTAAATTTCTGCCTGCATATTCAGAAGCTTCTTCGAATTTTTCTACTGCCAGTTCATCTTCACCTTCATCTGCATAAAAATCACCATATTCATAAGCAATCTCCCATTCTTCTGAGTGTTCTTCCTGAGCCCTATCTAACACAGAATAAGCTTCTTCCATCTGCCCTAATTCCCGATATGTCCGGGCTTTAAATATATACAAAGCAGGATCTCTGCTTCTTTCCAGGGCCTCTTCAAAAGTATTCAGAGCAGCAGTGTAATTTTCTTCTTCATAATAATTCATAGCTCTCAAAACAGGATCATTGATTGTTATATTTGCCTCAGCTCGAGCATCCTCCAGCCAATCATTTAATCTCTCTTCTCTTCTTTCTTCCAGTAAATCAGCTCTTAAATCTTCTTTGGCTTCTTCTCTTTCCTGGTCACTCAATTCCTCATCTTCATATTCCTCCTCGAACCTGGCCTCTACTTCACTATCAGACACATCAGCACCAGCTCTTATTTCTTCCATAACTTCTTCCATCAATTTTTGCTGACGTAAAGAGTTTCTGATATTATCCTGAAATTGATTCAATGTTATATTTTGCTGAGCAAGTAAATCTTCAAATTCTTCGATATCCATATTATTTTGCTCGAGT
>CAYOFJ010000189.1:0-2617 GCA_964403065.1 uncultured Halanaerobiaceae bacterium
GCTGAATTTACTGAAATATATGAGGTGCCTTCTATAGTATTATTTGCCGGCGGTGGTTATTATTTCGGTTCTTATGAGCAGGATGGCGAACTGGAAATCAGGGAGGAGGAAAGATGGGATATCAGAGAAGATGACGAAGGAGCTTCTCTGGGTTTTCATGTAGGAGCTATCTATGAACACGAAATTACCGAATTATTTTCTGCCAGGATGAGTGCTAAATTCAGAACTGTCAATATAGAATTTGATCAGAATTACAATTTAGGTGGGGTGGAACTCAGCGCCGGAGCAACTCTCACATTTTAATAATTTTTTTAATAATTTGTAGTGATCTATTATTTTGAATGATTTGCAATAAAGCCGTTTATAAGAAGAAGGTGGTTTTATATGAAAACCGCGTTTTTAAATCTGTATAAAAAAATATCTGCCGGATCTATCATGCTGGCAGTATTTATGCTGGTGGTTGTTTTTGTTCTAGCCGGATGTGATATGGGGCCATTTGCCGAGGAAGATGAGCTTCCTACTGGATTGCCAGAATTTGAGGTACCCGATTTGATGCTGGCTTATTATGATGCTATTGAAAGAGGTGACCCTGATCTGCTGGCTGCCACTCTGCCTGAAGCGGATGAAGAGATTGAAATTTCTATAGTGGGTGATTTTTATCGACGGGGCAATTATGATACGGTCGAATATGATATACTGGTAGAAGATTATGTAGGAGGCTATGATAATGATTATTTTGAGAGATTTGACGTAATAGAGGTGGAAGTTCCCCCCGAAAATAGAGAAAGAATACATATAGATGATGATGATGCAGAGATAGAAGCTCGGGTAAGCAAAAGTGTCCGCGATATAGAAGATTCCGCTCACAGGTTTGACATGGAGTATGATCTGGAAATGGTCATGGAATATCGGGAAGATGAGTACTGGGTAATTGTGGAAATCCATAAAACGGATATATAAATTGATTATAAAATTGGTTAGTATTGCTGGTCCGGTCAATATATCTAAATAACAAACTTGCTATTTTAATGTGTATTATCGTGGAGGGAAGTTAAAATGAGTATAAGATCTATCAGGCGGAAACTTAAATTTGCCGGGAGATTAAAACAAAAACGGAGTGATTTTTTCGACCCGACTTTACAGAAAAAAACTCTGTTATTAATTTTTCTGCTGGTGGCTGTTTTATTCACCACTGCCGGCTGTGATTTTTTGCAGGATGAAAAAGGAGAGGTTTATGATCTGCCGGTAAAAGTGGAGGTGGAAGAACCGGCTATGCTGGAGCAGGCTGATTTGAGAGAAATGGAAGTTGAGCTGGGCTCTTCCAGTATTTCTGGTTCTCGTTACAATTTCTGGCGGGAAGATGAGGCAATTAAGGGTAGAATAAAAGATCTGCAGGATAGAGTTACCGTCAATATAAAACATCCTCTGCTGGGGGGAGCAGGCAGAAGAGTAGGTCCCGATCATGCCGGTTCCGAAACTGTGTTTACCATGCCGGGTATTGAGACCAGGCTGGAGTTTGATGTTGAGCAGCTGCCACTGCATAAGTTCATAAATATTCCGGGTGAGGAGGACCTGTACTTTTACCGGCTCAGCCTTCACGATGAACTCGAGCAGTTAGAGAGACTGGCCTGGGTGGAAACTGCTGTATTTTTGGATGGTGCTGATGAAATTTTGACAGAAAAAAAGATGAATCATGATTTTTATCTGCTGGCTGATTCTGCTACTGAGGACCAGGTGGCTGAGGCAGAACTGGCATTATTAAATGAGGATAGAATAATTCAGGCCCGGGGAGAATTTAGTGTGAGTGAACGGGATTTGCAATCTGCCAGTGAGGATGAACCGGATTTAATAGTTCATCTTGACTATGATAGAGGACAGCAGTTGAGCACAGCTTCAGCTTTACAAACCAGGAATTATTTGAACCGCATTAAATTGTATGATGGAGAAGATATTCTGGTTGAACATAGATCCGACACTGATGAGGTTATATTTGAGAATTTTTCCCATTATGATCGCGGGATAGAACTTGATGAGGACGATTTAATGACAGATGGACTTCCGGGCAGCTATCTTACTGTGGCCGGAGTAATAACCGATTTAGATGATCTTTTACAGGATGATGGTGGACAGGCCTTCCGGGATATGGTCAGCAGCAAGATGGAGAAGCATAATCATCAGTTCGAAGAAATGGACCTTTTTGTTAAGCTGGATAACACGGACCACAGGGAACTGCTGGACCTGGGAGCAGCCGATGCTGGTGATGTGTGGAGCACACTGGAGGAAATTCTGACTGAGATTGACGGTATGTGGCGGCGCCAGAATTACGGGGGGCTGGAGTTTACCTACGATATGGGCACAATTGTAGAAGGGGAAGCAGAAATCACCTATTTTGATGTAGTAGTAGAAGAAGTATATGGTTATCAGGATGCCCGGGGCTTTACTCTGGGAGATGATAGCGGTTATACCAATACTTCTCAGGAATTTGGCGAGGTACTGACCCAGACCACAGACCCTGATAATGGTGAGATGTATATATATGCTCTGGGATCAGCTCCGGATGGTTATAATCCTGGTCCACACTATGTTTCCAGTGCTGATGAACTTTATGAGACTCTGC
>CAYOFJ010000189.1:2627-4443 GCA_964403065.1 uncultured Halanaerobiaceae bacterium
GAGCCGCAGGCCAGAGTTATTTTAACCCAGGATATTGATATGAACAATCTCAGCTATGACAGCTGGATCCCGGTGGGTTCCAGCAGCAGAGCTTTCCAGGGCACACTGGATGGAAATATGTATGAAATTGACAATTTAACTATAGCAGATGATGGTGGGGATGCCGGTCTTTTCCGCTATCTGGGAGATGAAGGTAGGGTAGAGGATCTCTATCTGCGCGATGTTGATGTCAGCGGCAGAAATTATGTGGGGGCTGTAGCCGGCCGCAGTGAAGGAACCATCAAAAATGTGCGGATGATTTCTGGCCAAATTTCAGGTCTGGAATATGTAGGAGGTCTGACAGGGAAGAATCTTGCCGGCGGTCGTCTTGTCGATAATTCTTTCGGTATTTTTGTTGAAGAAGCGGATGATGAGGATGAGGAAGGCCTGGGAATAAGAGTGTCTGTCGATTACGATTATGCCGGAAGTCTGACCGGAGTTAACAGGGGTCAGGTCGGTTTTTCAATAGTTCAGCGAGACCAACTGTATGATGAAGGATATATCGATAGGCTTGATGATCCGATTATGGAAATTAATTTAGTGCACAGCAGAGAAAGAGGTAATAATATTGGCGGTCTAGTCGGTTATAACAGTGGTGAAAGTACTACAGGTGATAATGGCGAGATAGACATGTCAGGTTTAAAAGCGGGTGCTGACCTGGTTGTAGGAGGCCGAGAAGTTGGCGGAATAGCAGGTAGAAATTCCGGGCGTATTATAGATAGCTGGTTTGTTAGCTATCATGACGATTTTCTGATACCCGGGGATTTTGTGGATCTTCCCGAGCTGCCTGAAGGCTGGCAGGACCTGGATAGAATAGGAAATGTTATAGGTACTGGTGATAATGTCGGCGGTATTGTCGGTCTGCATGAATTTATTGATGAGCCCGGGGATAGCCGCCTGGAAAATGTGCGGGTGGGTACAGAAGATAACGATTATATTGAAGATGTACCGGTAAGAGTGTACGGCCAAAATTCTGTAGGAGGCCTGGTGGGAGAAAGCTGGGCTGATATAGAGTGGAATGATCAAGCTGAGAACATTATGAGTCATTTTGCGGTTCATGGCAGTCATTATAATGTGGGTGGTGTGATAGGACATTTAAATTACGGCGAAATAAGATTTAATGATACTGTCAAAGAACTGATATCCGGCTCCGATGTAAGTTCAGATCAAACAGGTAGATATGGCCGGGTTATGGGTAGAATTGATGATCGTGAGGCAGAATATGTTATTGATGTTGATGAGGATATAGATCATACAGGTTTCAATGTAAGGTTTGATTTGAGTGAAGAACCTGAAAATCCCAGGGCCTCCGATCCTTATAATAATGTCGGTTATGGTCCTTCACCCTGGGATAGATAAGAAGCAGTGGTGGTGCTGGTAAATTCGACACTTTTAACTCATAAATTTTGCGGATTCTATCTTTACTTTTATCTCTCCGGGGGTGATTAAAAATAGAAATGTTTATTAATAAGGTGCTAAAGAGGCAAAAAGCGGGTTATAAATTTTATTTTCTCGTTATGATTTTAATGTTGTTGCCCCTGATGTTGACCGGCTGTGATACTATGGAAATTTTGAGACAATATGAAATAGAAATTGCCATCACAAGTATGGATGAGGGAGATATTGATCAGCTGCAGGTGAAAGTCGGAGATAGGTCTGTGGAAGATTTTGCTTATGAAGGAGGAGTTGCGAAAGCAGATATAGGGGATCTCAGGGGCAGCAATGAAATTAAACCTGTGCTTGCTGAAAATGATGAGCAGGATTTTTATCCGGAGTC
>CAYOFJ010000190.1:0-4442 GCA_964403065.1 uncultured Halanaerobiaceae bacterium
ATTTTTTCAACGTCATCTATAAAATTATTGGAGCGCAAATTGCGGGGAGTAATATTTACGGCCATATGCATATCGAGACCTTCATCTTCCAGCAGCAGAATACTTTCGGCGGTTTTTTCCAGCACATAATAGGTCAGATCGTCGATGAGGGCGGTTCTCTCTATCTGGGGAATAAATTTGCCCGGAGAAATAAAGCCCATCTCGGGATGCTGCCAGCGGATTAAAGCTTCGGCTCCGATGATTTTTCCGGACTGAAGATCCATTTTGGGTTGAAAATGGAGCAAAAACTCCTCCTCATTTAAAGCTTTGTTGATTCCTCCGAGCAGCAGCAGGTTATCTTTGCCGGTATCATCCCATTCGGAGTTGTAAAAGGCCAGACCTTCGTCATTAGAATGGCATTTATTAAGGGCCAGATAAGCGTGCTGAAAGAGTTCATTGCAGTCACCGGCATCGGCAGGATAGCTGGCAATTCCTATGGAAGTTTCCAGATATATCGGTATATCGTCGAAGTGAAAAGGATCATTTAAAGATTTGACCAGTTTTTCGATGAAATAGGGCTGGTTTTCTTCCGGTTTGTTCTGAAGCAGAAGTGCGAGATTATCATCATACACATTGTATATTTCCCCGTCATAATTGATTTTTTCCTGCAGCTGGCGGGCAATTGCCTGAAAAAACTGGGCCGAGCGTTCATGTCCCAGGTTGTTTATTATTTCGGAGGTATTATCCAGAGAAATAATTATCAGAGTCAGGGAAGTTTCCGAGTTTTCTTTTATGTGCCATTCCAGGTCTTCCAGCAGCTTGTATTTATTGGGCAGATTGCTGCCCGGGGTAAACATAGAGCTTTCTTTCAGCTGGTTATACTGGTAGTTTAAAATACCGAAGGTGCTGCCGGTCACTACTCCCACTATAACAAAGAAGCTGGATCCCAGCAGCCACTGAAAAAAACTGCTGAAAACTTCTATACCGAAATCTACAGGGGCCAGAATTGGTGGGGTTAATAATATCCCGGCGGCGATGCCCGCTATAATTCCGCCTCTGGTCTTAAATACTATGGCGGTTAAAATAATCGGCAGGGTAATTGCCGGGGGCAGGACTATCTGATTATTGCGAAAAAAGACAAAGATCAGGCCGGTTAAAATAATTATGGCCAAACTACTTCTTGTTTTCATTTTGGGGCCGGGATCGGACCATTTTCTCCCCAGATATGATATATAGTAAGCTATCTTTTCCACGATATTATCCCCCTGAATAATAGCTCGTATAAAGCTGTTTATAAACCTATCATAGATGATTAAACAAAAAATTTAATTAATTTAAAGAATGAGTTAATATATGGGTTAAAAGATTTGCTGCTCCACCTGTTTCTGAAACTCATCATATTCTGTGCGGGCCTGGGTCTGGTTTTGTTGATTGAGCCGGAAGAAATCCTGATATTCATCGATAACTATGCCTGCTATTTTACCGTCAATTTTATTTTCTTTGCTCATATCATCCAGTATCTTTTTAACTTTTGTTTCAGCCATACCATCCCGGTAGGGCCGGTTCTCGGTCAGGGCGGTGAAGACATCCGCCACAGAGATAATGCCGGCTTCGCAGGAGAGCTCATCTTTATCCAACCGGAAAGGATAGCCTTTACCATCCAATCTTTCATGGTGATAGGCAGCCCACTTTTTCATTTCCGGCAGCTCTTCCAGCGCTGTCAGGGCTTGATAGGTATAATAGGTATGAGTTTTCATTATATTCCATTCTTTATTATTGAGCTTGCCGGGTTTGTTGAGAATATCTGTGGGTACGATCAATTTGCCTATATCGTGCAGATGGCCGGCAGTTTTTATTAATCTGCTTTCCCGGGAAGAATACCCCAGTTTTTTGCTTAAAAGCCTTGAGCTGCTGGCTATACCCTGTGAGTGGGTGGCAGTAAAGGGACTTCTGTAATCCGTTATATAGCTTAAAAGCATACCCAGAGAATCCAGTTGATTTAAGCTTAAATACCATTTATTTTTGCGGCAGAAAGCATCGAGCCTATCATCTATAATGCCGGGAGATTGAATATCCAGCCAGAAATATTCGGTTTCGGCTACATCTTCATTGAAGGCCTTCACAGCCGGGGGATAAAATTTATCGCCGGCAAGATTGCTCATAACACTTTTGACCTTCTCTTTTTGCTGCCAGAAATTTTCTTGTCTATTGGCTCTGTTCTCTATCATGACAGCGATACGGTCGGCCAGATGAATATAATGGCTCAGACGGGGAATTTCGTCTTTTCTGCTGCCGTGTTCCCAGTCATCATGGTGATGTCTGACAGCTTCCGTTATGGTTTCATCGGGAAAATGCCCCCGGGCCAGCTGGTAACCGACTTCTGCATGTTTATTGCTGGGATTGTCAAAACTGAGATCAGAATATTTTTGATCGAGGTAAAATACTCCCATGTCATGTACTAAAGCGGCGATGACCAGGCGTTTAATCTGGCAGGGAGCCAGATCCATAGCCTGTCCCAGCCTCAAGGAAACATAGGCGGTCTTTTTATGATGGCCGACAACAGTTTCACTTATGAGGTCCATAGCGCCGGATAGAGCTTTTATCATGGAATAAAGGCTGATGCCGGAGTTTAGGCTGGTATCGGAGCTATTATCCTGGATCATATTATTTTCCTGGTCTGATTTACTCAATTCATTTTGATCTGGCATGATGGAAACTCCCCATTATGATTTTATTTTGTTCGGATAAAAACATCATGAACACCGCTTCAATTATTACCTGTAATTTTAAGGTGGATTCTAATTATATATTTATTATGATACATAATGTATTATATAATAAATCCAGCCTGAATCAAGACGAAATTTAAGGATTTCCTCCAAACCAGTTAGTAGAATTCGGTTTTAGTCTTTCCTGACAGTGCTTGACTATGCTTGCTATGGGAATTATAAAGCTCTGGGTTTAATATTATTTATCCTGTGCCGGAGTACAATTTTTTGGCCAGAGAGCTTACCCGGATTTTACAATGTTTTGTAAGGAAACATCAGGACAGGAAGTTGTAATAATTTACGATAAGGTACTATTTAATTAAATTAATGATTAAATGTAGACTTCCTGCAAATATTCTTTATTAAGTTTATCAGGTTATATTTCCTTTGTCCAGATATAAAAGGGTATTTGGTTACTTTGCAAGGCCCTTCTCTAAACCTATTGGTGAAATATATTGTTGAAATTCCACCAATATAAGCGACTCTTAACAGCGGTAAGGGAGGAGAGGTCAGGGGGAAAAGCAGCGCTTTAAAAATGTAACCAGGTTATTGCTTTTTTGACTGTTATGTGATAAGTTAGGCATTGGGTGGCTATTGTTCCTCATGCGCTATTTTTATAAAGCCGGAGTTTATTTTTCAGCTCAGAAATAGGACTTCCCTCGCGAGGGAACATCCTGTTCCGCGCTCGGCCGACAGCCTCCCTGCTGTCGGGGTCCTATTTCTGAGCTATTATGTCCTCCTAAAACCGTAAAAATATCGAAAGTCGTCACAATAGCCACCCAATGCCGGCGGAATGCGTTATCATCTGCTGCCAGCATGATAGCAATTTTAATATAATATTGCTATATAGCTGCCAGCACCCCAAAAAATATCGAAAGTCGTCACGTTAGCCGGCGGGAATGCGTTATCGACTGCTGTCAGCCATAAGACTCTGTTCATATAAATTTAGACCCCTTGGTATCTATAGACATATCATTAGTAGGGCTAAAATTTTTTTTCACATTTCTTTATAGCTGTCCAAAAATATATTTTGATCTGGGAAATTATTTGATAGATTTTATTTGGCGTATTAAATTGGGCGTATTAAATTATGGTTCGCTGGAACGTGAAAGTAACTATAAGTCGTCAAAATAGCCTTTAGCGGTCCCGATTGGAGGTGGATTTATGTTTATGAGAGATTTATCCACGTTTATTGTCATAATGTCGTTTACTGCTGTGTTTGTTCTGGCTGTGCTGATGGTTCCGGCTGTGCTGCCGGGTATAAATCCTTTCAGTGCGGAGGTTGTGGCCAATGGGGCCTGCTATACTCCGCGCACGCCGGAAGAGGAGGGGGATTCCCGGGTGATCCATGTTCCCATTAGAGATATAGCAACGATGAATATGATTAGGCTGTCAGATCTGGCTGAAGTTTATGGCTGGCAGTTTGAGCAAGAAGATCAGTTAATAACTGTGACTTCCTGTCCTCAGTCGGAAGCTGCGGAAGCGGTTAACGGTGAAACCGGGGAAGCTGAGAACGAGGCGGGCAGTGAGCAGGAAAACGAAGCAGAAGTCTCGGTCGATTTCCAGCTGGGAGAGCTGGAGTTTGCGGGCCGGGAAATTTTTCAGGCTCCTTTACAGGATGAGGGAGAAATTTATGTAGGGCCTGAACTGGCCAGGCTGCTGGTTAGAGATCTGGTGGGAGATGAGCTTAAATTC
>CAYOFJ010000191.1:0-4383 GCA_964403065.1 uncultured Halanaerobiaceae bacterium
ATCGTCCTGCAGAAGGAGAGGACCAACAGGATTTAAAAGAAGATATAGAATTATTTTTGCAGGAATGCGTCAAAAAAGGCATTATAATGAATGAAAAGAAACTGGATAATCTCTATCGAGGCGGTCTTCACCCCGGAGGCCCCAGATATAATACTTCATCCTATATTAAGTGCTAATAAATATTGTATATGCTGGACTAATTAATTAAGAAATAAAAATAAAATAAATGCTTAAAACCTTTAACCGGCTGGAAAAGCCGGTTTTTTTATTTACCGGGATCGATAGTTAAATAAATTTTATTACAAAAAGAAAAATAAAATAACCGGGTATCCCCGGCATTTAAATAATATTTATGTTAAAAGCTCCATAAAAATCACTTAAAAAATCGTTAGCCCGGGCCCAATTGTGGGCCCGAAATCTTAGCTTAAAATTACTCGATATCGATTGTGCGTCTCTCACTGCGAGTTGGCTCTTCCTTGGGTAGGCATACTTCCAGAACCCCATTTTCAAATTCGGCTGTAATTTCATCTTCATCTACATTATCTATCTGGAAGGAACGCTGGAATTTACCAGTTCGACGCTCTCTTCTTATATAGTCATCACTTTCTTCCTTATCTTCTATCTCATGTTCTGCACTTATTGTCAGCAGATCATCCTGAAGTTCAATTTGAATATCATCTCTGGTCATGCCAGGAAGCTCCGCCTCAATTATATATTCATCATCTCTTTCAATTACATCTGTTTTAAAACTGCTGCGGAACATATCCAGGGTATCTGTCAGGAAGTCATCAAATACTCTCTCGGTAGGTGTACGACCCCCTCTTTCATTTCTACCACCGCGGAACGGCATCAGATCAAACATTTCTAACACCTCCCTTGAAATATTTGATCTTTCCTGACCTTTCTTCGTCTATAATTATAAAATAATGATCAGAAAAAGTCAAGTGAAGGTGAGAATTCATAATTTTTTATAGCTTTTAACTTTTTGAAATTATTTCACCCTTTTTAAGTTCAAACTTATAAGTAATGCAGCAAGGGATAGAAATAATATAATACCAAAACCCTGCTGGTATCCTGCTAAAGTATATACCCTGGAGTTATTCATCATCTCTCCTGTCCAGGTGGCGTCCAATCTCCAGCCGATAAGAAAATTAAAAATTATAGTGCCTAAAAATGGAGCTATATTGACCACACCCGTAGCACTTCCTTTGAGGTGGGGAAACATTTGTTTAACATTGGCAAATGTAGTTAAAATAAACATGCCAATTATTCCCAGCAAAAACATCAGCCCCAGCAGAATATAAAAAGGAGGCTGACCGCCTTCAACAAAAAGTATATAAACCCATGTGATAGTATTAAAAATCACCGCTATTCTTATCATCTGTACCCTGCTTCTCATTTTATTTTCAACCCAGCCTAATATAGCTGAGCCGATCAGCATACCTACTGTCACTACAACCACCAAATTGGCAGCAGCATTGCGGGTGAAATCATAAATATGAGTCATGTAAGGAACCAACCAGAGGCCGGATAAACTCATAAAGCTACCCATAAGCACAGATGCTATGAAAAAATGCTGCCAGAACTGCAGACTTAATGCTATTTCTTTAATGCCCGAAATTATTTCAGAAAAATTTCTTTCATCGACTTCAATTTCATATTCAGGCTCCAGGCCCAGCTGTCGGGGGTTGTCTCTGACAATTTTCCAGATTAAAATGGCAATAATAGTTGAAATACCGGCAAACAAAAAATAAGAGTTTCTCCAGCCCATAAGGCCTACTAGCAAAGAAAGAGGAGTAGCAGCCAGCAAAGCACCGGTATTCCCCAGTAAAGAAGTCCAGCCAATCATTTTAGTGTAAACTTCGGGAGGGAACCAAACAGAAACAGTTTTTAAAGTGGAAATAAAAAACACCGCTGAGCCAATACCAATCAATAATCGCCCGCTGTAGGCCAGAGGTGTCCCTTGAGCCAGAGCAAAAAACAAACTTCCGGCAGCAATAGAAAACATACCAAAAGTGGTTATCTTTCTAACACCAAATTTGTCTGTTATTACTCCTACAGGGACCTGCAAAAGACCATAAGCATAAAAATATAACGAAGATAAAGTTCCCAGCTGAGTAGCTGTCAAATTAAGATCACTGCCCAAAATATTGGCCACGACACCAATTGCATAACGATGAAAAAAAGCAATCAAAAAAGATGTACTCAATAAAAGATATATTTTCCAGCGATATCTATTGAGTTTAATCTCAGAGATATTATCTACCTCCGGAAACAGAAGAAATGTCCTGATACAATTTGCCATTAACCCGTTTAATTTCACCGAGTTCATAATCAATAGCATTATCAAAAATTGGACCATCAACAACTACTGTATGATATTCACCATTTTCACCTGCTGGATCAAGTTCCATTCTTTCCATTTCCGCAATAAAAGCCATATCCAGAGTCCTACCCAAAAAAGATTCATCAAGAACTTCGTTATCTACGACAATTATGACGGCCTCAAAACCCGATTCTATAAAATCGCAGATAAGTTCCCTGCGAGATTTATGCCAGAGTGGAAGATGAGGCTGAAATCCCGCCGTATCACAAACTTTTTCCACCCATTCACGGTGCTCATCCAGCTCAATATCTCCAAAAACTCCCATTTCAATATTATTTTCTTTTTTTATATAACTTAATAAATCTACAAATTTTTGTTCATAATCATCCCAGCTTGTAGGGCAGGTAAATAATCTATCTCCCAGACTCTCAGCCTGCTCTTCCAGCATATCAACTGAAAGTCCATGTGCTCTTGTTCTTTCACCATTTTCCAGCAAAGTTGTAACTAGAGCAGCAGGTATTCCGCCATTTTTCACAGCATAGTAATACGCCAGAGTGGAATCTTTTCCTCCACTCCAGGAGCAGAAAAATTCTTTATTGCCAATATCCATTATTTTTCCTCCAGTCATAACCGCTTATATTTATTTACCAATAAAAGGTGATCTCTATAATTTTCCAGCTCACATCTAAAATTTACTTATCCACTGATTAAGATATCACATATATTGCCTGTCCGCAAACTAACTTTTTCAAATTTTATTGGAAACTCCCCGACTGATTGTATTTCAAACTAATGTATGATAGCATATTAAAAAGGAGGAAAAGCATAATGGAACTCAAAGAAAAACTGGAAATTCTTACTCAGGCAGCTAAATATGATGCTTCCTGTTCTTCCAGTGGCAGCAGCCGCAGTAATAAAAATACCGATAAACAACAGCTGGGAAATGCTGCACCCAGCGGAATTTGCCACAGCTGGTCAGAAGATGGCCGCTGTATATCATTATTAAAATTGCTTTACACTAATTACTGCATATATGACTGTGTCTATTGTGTGAACAGAGTTAGTAATGACCTACCCCGAGCAAGTTTCAAACCCCGGGAACTGGCCCAGTTGACAGTTAATTTTTACAGGCGAAATTACATTGAAGGGCTTTTCCTCAGTTCAGCTATAGAAAAAAATCCCGATTATACAATGAATCAAATTTATAGAACAGTTAAAATTCTCAGGGAAGAATATAATTTTGGCGGGTATATTCATTTAAAAGCTATTCCGGGAGCAGATTACCGGCTCATTGAAAAAGCCGGCAAAATGACTGATAGAATTAGTGTTAATATTGAATTACCTTCCCGAGAAAGTTTCGATAACTTAGCTCCTGATAAAGATAGCGAAAATATACTTGATTCTATGAAAGAAATCGGCTCTGATATTGAAAAAAATCGCCAGGAAAGACAAAAATATAAAAACGCCCCCCAGTTTGTTCCCGCCGGCCAGAGTACTCAGTTGATTGTAGGGGCAACTCCCGAACCTGATTATCAGATAATTAAATTGTCTGAAAGTCTATATGAAAATATGAATCTAAAAAGAGTATACTATTCTGCTTTTATGCCCGTGAGTGATGATAATAGATTGCCTCAGAAAAATCAGCCTCCACTGCTCCGGGAACACCGACTCTATCAGGCAGACTGGCTTATAAGACGCTATAATTTTAGCGCAGATGAAATTTTAAATGAAGACAACCCCAATCTGGAAACCGAATTTGATCCTAAATGTAACTGGGCTTTAAACAATATTGAAAAATTTCCTGTGGAAATAAATCACGCTGACTACCAGCAGCTGATTAGAATACCCGGTATAGGTCCCAAATCAGCCCGCCGAATTATTTCAGCCCGCAAAAAGGGACCGATCAATTTTCACGATCTTCAGGATATTGGCCCGGTTATTAAAAGGGCAAAATATTTTATTACCTGTCGCGGTAAATATTACGCCGGCATTCCGTTCCAGTACGACTTAATTAAACAGCGGTTAAAACAGGGCAAAAATAATAATTCTCCTGATCA
>CAYOFJ010000192.1:0-1120 GCA_964403065.1 uncultured Halanaerobiaceae bacterium
CTTAAAATGCTAGATCCCGCAGGAAGAGAGCTATCTGTGGGAAGAATATTAACATGGCAGAAGCAAAAAGCAAGATTGCTATAAATACAGGAGTTTTCTTTATTACCTGCAGATAGGGTCTTCTAAATACCGCAATGGCAGTGAAAATATCACAGCCAAAAGGCGGTGTGGCCGATCCAATGGCAGCCTGCAGTGTGACCACCGTCCCCACCAATACTGGATCTATGCCCAGCATTCTTACATAGGGCTGAAATATTGGAGTCAAAACCATAATAACTACTATGGGATCCACAAACATACAGCCGATAAAGAAAGCAACTGCAATAATAAACAATACCCATGTCTGGGTGGGATCAGTTCCAATAATGGGTGGCAGTACCAGCTGCGGAATCTGGGCAAAGGAAACCAGCCAGGAAAACGAGTTGCCCACACCGACCAGGATAAATACAACTGCAGTTATCATTCCGGCTGAAAGAGCTATATCTCTAAATTCCGGCAAAGAAACATTTCTGTAAATAAAAAACTCGATAATAAACGCATACAAAACCGATGCTGCCGAAGCTTCTGTGGGGCTGAAAATACCGGTATAAATTCCCCCAATAATGATGATGGGAAATCCAAATGCCAGCAGTGCTTTTTTAAAGCTACTCCACCTTTCGCCCCAGCTACTCTTATCCCGGGCTGGAATATCATGTCTTCTGGCATAAAAAGAACAGTAAATTGTAAATAAAATCATGATCATTATGCCCGGTCCCACACCGGCAATAAAAAGTTCGCCGATGGAAGTTCCGCTCACTACTCCGTATACTATCATGCCGATACTGGGAGGTATCAACAGGGCTATATCACTGGAGTTAATTATAAGAGCAGTGGTGAAAGAATCATCATATCCATCTTCCAGCAGATAGGGCCTCATCGTACCACCAATCGCCACCACTGTAGCCTGAGTGGAACCGGAAACAGCTCCGAACAAAGTACAGGTGATGGAAGTGGTTATTGCCATTCCTCCACGGACGTGACCAATTATATCCCGCACAAAATCTACCAATCTACTGGCTGTCTCTCCATAAGTCATGATATCTGCTGCCAGAATAAACATGGGCACCGCCAGAAGTGAAGG
>CAYOFJ010000192.1:1220-2881 GCA_964403065.1 uncultured Halanaerobiaceae bacterium
CGGGCAGCATAGCTACAGCCCACAAAGGTAATGATTATAATCAAAAATTCATTTACCTCCTGCACAAAATACAGACTGTAACCAAACACATTTCTGCCCACCACATTGGCGATAATTAAAACTGCCAGAGCTATTGTGCCATAACCAACTATAAACTCCTCAATCACCTTCATAGCATTGTTAATCTTTTTGATAATTTCAAGCATATAAGTTATCACCCCCGGTTTCCAGGCAAATAATTAATTCCAAATATTTATCACATTTTAATTATTGAAAAATCATTTAGTAAACAATTTCCGCTCGTAATCATAAAATGAGCGGCAGCCGGACTCTGTAATCTGAATAGCTTCACTAATTTCAAACCCATAATCATCAAACCAGATGCCCGGAATAATATGAAAGGTCATATTGGGCTTTAATTCTGTGGTATCCTGTGGTCTCATGCTGGCAGTCTGTTCACCCCAATCAGGGGGATAATTCAATCCAAAAGTATATCCCAGCCGGGACTCTTTAACCACATGACTGCCTGAAATAGCTTCCCGCCATTTTTCCTCAACCTGTTCACAGGTAACTCCCGGTTCTATAAAGTCCAGAGTTTCTTCCAGACCCCCCAAAACTATCTCAGCTGTTTCCTGCATCTCATCCGGAGGATTACCAAGATACATCGTGCGTGCTATAGGAGCATGATATTTGTTGTAACAACCTGAGAGTTCAAGAATTACTGCTTCATTATTGTTGTATTCACTGTCTGTCCAGGTTAAATGAGGAGTGTTTGTCCCTTCTCCTGCTGGCAGGAGGGGAACTATAGCCGGATAATCACCGCCAAATTTTTCCGTGCCAGCATATTGAGCTTTAGATATTTCTGCCGCTGCATCACATTCTCTAACTCCCACATCTATAACCTCTATAGCTCTATCCATAACCTTTTCTGCAATTTTACCGGCTCTATTCATCATTTCTATCTCTGCCTCAGATTTTATACTCCTGACTTTGCCCACCAGTAAACTGGCGTCCGCAAAGTTTGCCCGGGGCATATTTTTCTCCATTATTTTAAAACTCTTATGTGTGAAGTAAAATTGATCCATTTCCACTCCGATATTTTTGTCTTCCCAGCCTTTCTCTGCAAAAATATCGACCACAAACTGCATGGGATGCTTTCCCACGGGAGAATGCACATAATCGTCTGAATATTCTCTGATATTGTCCTCCTGCAGATAGGTGGTTGCCCGGGCCGCATTGGCATCCATCCCCCGCCCAACCCAGATCGGCTCATCCTGGTCGAGAGAAACTATAACTCCCTGATGCACATAAAAAGACCAGCCATCATAACCAGTAAGATAATTCATATTGGCAGGATGAGAAGCCAGCAAAACATCTATGCCGGCTTCTGACATCCTCTCCTTAACCCGCTCAACTCTTTTTTCATATTCTTCCTCTGCAAATAAAGGATTATGCTTTCTCTGTGAATTTGACATTTATACCCATCCCCTCATTTCCATTGATTTGCTGATTCTTTTTAGAGCAACTACCCAGGCCGCATGACGCATAGAAATATTTAATTCTTCAGAAGTTTTGCTCGTTACATCATAGGCTCTGGTAATCTGTTTGTTCAGTGTGTTTTCCACCTTATCCAAATCCCAATAATTATCAGTTTTGCCCTG
>CAYOFJ010000192.1:2981-4375 GCA_964403065.1 uncultured Halanaerobiaceae bacterium
TTTTTAAGTGTAAGGGCAAAATCACTAACCCTTTTTGGACGCGATAAGACTTTAAGTACATCGGGGTTAATATCTCCTGCTTTTCCCGCCCGTTCCAGAGCATTCAAAGCCGACTGAAATACATTGGCCATTGTTTATCTCCTCCTTAAAAATTCAAACATTATTCAAAATTAACTAAAATTTAATATTATAATTAATATTTAAATCTTTCTTTAGATTCTATCAACCTTATCCGCTTTATAAAGGCTTATATTAGTAACCGGGGAGGATGCCACCCCTTATTCACACCCCCCCGGTTTTTTTAATCCATTATTTTTTAGTGAATAATCGATTTCATAGTTGAAAGTTTCTATTGATTTCTTTTATACCTGAGGGATGCTTAAATCTTCCTTATAATCATTGGTTTCTATCTCAAATGGAGCTTTATCAAGCCATTCCAAAATAATCTGAGCATACTTGACTCTGGCTCTGGCCATATTATCTCCAAAGTCAGGATTGCGAGAATCAACCCAGGTGTTATACATTTCTGCTTCGGAGGGGCCAGGCTCTATCTTATAATATACCGGAGCAGCTACTCGAGCAATATCAGCTGACTCGTGAAAACGTTGAAATCCCCCCATGGATTCAACTAAACTCATGTAAATATCGAGCGGTATATCTATACCACCCTGCCTGATTGCTGACAGCATAGGTAAAGTAAGATCTCCCAGTGGATTAAAACTATCCGCCCCAAATTCCTGCAGCAGCTGACCACCTGCTGCTGTTCCATGACCGGCAAAAACTGATACTTTAAAAGCAGTATTTTCGGGTATTAAACCTTCTTCACGCAGAGAGTTCATTACTCTCAGCATACCCTCATCAGTTACCAGAAAACCGCGAATACCTGCATTTAAACATCTATCGATCTCTCTTAAAAAGTGATACATGGCATCATGACCGCGCAGCCGCATACCGGAAACAAAACCTTCATCTGTAACATACTGCCTGCCTTCATCCCAGCCCCTGCTGGCACAGGGATTGACCATTATTTCCAGATCATTCTCTGCACCGATCTCAGCAAAATGTTTTAGTTCCGCATCATCTAATAGGGTGGCGCCTTTAACCAGTGATATAACCCGATGTACAGTCACATCACGCTTATCTGCTTCTTTAACCATCTCTTCCAAATTATTGCAGTTCTCAATACCGGAAATTTCTATCCGGGCCTGTGCGCCCCCCGGGAAAGTCTGCTGAGAATCAGGAAGGTCATAACTTTCTCGCAAAGAAAAACCAAATTCACTCTCGACATGCTGCTTAATTTCTGAAAAGCTCATAATTTATTCCTCCTTTTTTTATTATCAGTTAAATTCCTCGAACATCTTTTCAAATTTTTCTTCACTCTCTTTTATGTTGTA
>CAYOFJ010000193.1:0-4375 GCA_964403065.1 uncultured Halanaerobiaceae bacterium
AAAGACTGTGCTGGAGGCCAGTTTGATCCGGAGATTGTTGAAGCATTTTTAAAAGTTGTAAACTCCGATGATAAAATTTAATTTTTGGTCACTGGTTATAAATTAAATTGCTTTAAACAGGTTATATAGTATTGAAATTTTTAGGCCGGAAACTAAACCTAATAAAAGGAAAAATTTCATATGAACAGAACCTTAAAGCTTCCAATTAAAAGAGTCAAGCAATCCTTTGATTGAATTCTGGTAAATAAGCTGATGGCACAGGAGGTATTTAGTGTTATATTACAGTAAATATTTTCCCATCTGGCAGGAAGCTCTTTATCTGGCCTGGCCCTTAGTAATTAACCATATATTTGTTACAGCCATGCGCACCACTGATATGATTTTGACCGGTTTTATTGGGCCGGCAGCTGTGACAGCAGTAGGTCTGGGAGATGTGTGGGAGAGAATTGTTCTCAGGCTGGGTCTGGGACTTGGTGCAGGCAGTATCTCTCTTATTTCCCAGGAAACGGGGGCTGCCAGTAAACAGGACATGATTAAAGGGGAAAATGTGGATGAGATTTTCAGTCAGGCCATACTTTCAGGAGTGCTGCTGGGTTTACCTTTTGTTATAATTGGCTGGGCGATTCCAGAATTGATGATTTCAGTTCTGGGGGCTGAGCCAGAAGTAATCAATCTGGGTGCTTCTTATCTGTTTATAATTTTTGCTGCGGCACCTTTTCGTCTGGTAACTTTAATTTCGGCTCGATCTCTGCAGGGGACGGGAGATACCCGCTCTCCCATGGTCGTTGATATAATTAGTAATGCGGTTAATATAATTATCTCTGTCGTCCTGGCTCTGGGGCTGTGGTGGTTTCCAGAAATGGGCGTAAGAGGAGTTGGCTGGGGAACTTTCTCGGCCAAGTTTTTAGCCACAATTCTTTATCTGGTGATATTTTTATTCTCTTTTTCTCCCGTTAATTTACGCCTTCCTTCCCTTAACTGGGATTTTACAATAATAATACAGCTTATCAAGGTCAGTTTACCCCGCAGTCTTCAGGGAGGGTATCAAAGCTTAATAACCTTTCCTTTTAATGCTCTGGTTTTAATTTTTGGCACAGAAGCAGCAGCGGCCTATCATATTGCCAGGCGCATACAACAGCAGCTTATGGCGCCTTTACAGAGAGCTTTTGGTACCGTGACTACTATAATGGCCGGCCAAAAATTGGGGGCTGAAAAGCCGGACGATAGCCGTCTTTCCACCCAGGGAATGCTGTGGTTAACGGCCATTACAATTGGTACTCTGGCTGTTTTATTATTCTGGTTTTCTTCTCCAGTGGTGAATATTTTTACGGATGATATAAAAACAATTTCTCGGGGGGTTGGTTTTTTAAGGGCTTTGTGTGTGGCGGCTCCTCTGCTTACATTTTATCGAGTAATATCGGGACATTTAACAGGAGCAGGGGATACGCGTACACCTTTTTATGGTCTGGTTATCAGCCAGACTTTGTTTAAGCTTTTGTTAAGTTACATACTGGCAGTACAGATGGGACTGGGCTTAATGGGAATTTATATAGGCTTAGTGGTAGATTATGGTTTTCAGGCAGCCTGGGTTTGGAAAAGATTTCTGACTGATAAATGGGTGAAAGAAGCAGAGGAAATGATAGCCGAGCGGCGTCAATGACCTTGAAAAATTTATAACGGCAGCATAGAAGCAAAAAGGCATGCACGCTATGAAAAGTGAAATTTGTATGATAATTCTCATTTTTTTAATGATAAATATTGATATATGATATAATATACTTGCGAAGTTTTGCTAAGTATTTTATAATTTTCTCAGAGAAGGTAAAAAAGGGGGTTTTATAAATGGCAAAAGAGATTATGATTGAGGTCAATGGTTTAGAAGCAAGGGCAGAACTTTATGATAATGAAATGGCTGAGAATATCTGGGATGAACTTCCCCTTTCAGGTAAGGTTCGGACCTGGGGTGAAGAGATTTATTTTCCCATTACCATTGAAGAAGGCGAAGGTGAGACTAAAGCCGAGGTAGAAATTGGGGAATTAGGATACTGGAATCAAGGTAATGCTTTCTGCGTTTTCTTTGGCCCAACCCCCTCCAGTACAGGAAAAAAGCCCAGACCTGCCAGCCCGGTCACAGTATTTGGCAAATTGCTTGCTGACCCCGATGAATTTAAGGAGGTTTCAGTAAATGACAATATCGAGGTGAGAAAAAACTAGCTATTAATAAGTTGGCTGACAGGTAAATAAAACTAATTTTTAAGATGGGAAGTGATTTTATGGAGGTTTATGTAAATGGCCAGAAACAGCCAACCGAAGAATTTACTCAGCTTTCCGGGCAGGAAGTAATACAGAAAATTTATGAACGCTGGCCTGATCATCTTATTGAAGAAATTATTTACGAAGATCAGGAAGTTCCACTGATTTATTTTCAGGAAGAAGTTGAAAGTGCCAGTCCAGAAACAGAAGTTGAGTTTATTCTAAGAAAAAGAGGCGAAGTGATAAAAGAAGAGCTGGACAGGGCAGAGGATTATTTCCCCCGTCTCGAAGCTACCATTCAGGAAATGTGTAAATTTTTTGCTGAAGAGGAAAAGCAGAAAGCACGAAGTAGATACAGGTCAGCTCTGGAAGGAATGGAATGGATGCAGAGCAAACTTCTGCGCATAGTTAGAATGAAGGAAGACAGAGAGTTAAAATTAGCTTTTCAGGATGATATGCGAGAATATCACCGGGCTGTCAAGGAGGCCCTTGTAGCTTATCAGCAGGAGAGAGATGGCCGTCTGGCTCAACTTTTTGAAAATGAAATTTTATATTATTTAAAAGCTATGCTGAAAACGGCAAAAGAAGGGGAAGAATAGCGGGTCTCAATAATATCACTGTAAGAAATTTTGAAAGATCTTTTTCCGGACAAAAAGGTGTAAGTTTGCGTGAGGTTGAGGATTTCAAGATGAGATTCGGAGGAAGAGCCGGCTAATTTAGCTGTTGGACTTTCCCGACTAAATAAAGATGTTTATTTTGTGGGAAAGGCTGGAGATAATCTCTTCGGAGAATTTTTTTCAGCAAAAATTCATTTTTTACTATTTTGCCAGCGGGTACCTATGACCCTGGCTTTTGTTTCTTTAGAGCAGAGCGGAGAGAGATTTTATTTTTAGCATAATTTTTTATCTTTTGATGTTGTAAAATATATGTAGTGGCAGCTGATACTGGAAAATAAGCAAATACATTAATATAAATGAGGGATGAGAATGTCAATAATTGTACAAAAGTATGGAGGCAGTTCTCTGGCCAGTAAGGATAAAATAGAAAAAGTTGCAGATAACATTCAAAGAGTTAGGAGTGAGAACCAAAAATTAGCTGTAATTGTTTCTGCCATGGGAGACACTACTGATGAACTTATTGATATGGCCCATGCTATAACCGAAGATCCTGAACCCAGGGAGCTCGATATGCTGCTCAATACCGGTGAACAAATTTCTATTTCTCTTTTAACCATGGCTTTACAGAAACGAGGCATTCCGGCAGTTTCTCTGACGGGTTCTCAGCTGGAGGTCTCTACGACTGAAAGACATCAAAAAGCCCGAATAAAAGATATAAATGAACAGCGAGTTATGGAAGAGCTGGATAAAGATAAAGTTGTGGTTGCGGCCGGATTTCAGGGTGTCACAGAAGAAGAGGAATATACCACTTTAGGACGGGGCGGCAGTGATACAACAGCTGTTGCTCTGGCGGCAAAATTAGAGGCGAGATGTGAGATATATACTGATGTAGCGGGTATACATACCTGTGACCCGGGGCTGGTTTCCGGGGCCAAAAAATTGAGCAAGATTTCTTATGAAGAAATGATGGAGATGGCCAGTCTGGGAGCAGAAGTGATTCATCCCCGGGCGGTTGAACTGGCCAGCAAATATGAGGTGCCGATTTATGTCGGAGATGCCTTTGAAGATAAAGAAGGGACAGAAATCGGAGCGGAATCTGAATTTCTGGAGAAGAGTGTTATTACCGGTATGGCAATTAGTGAAGACGATGTTCAGGTAAACCTGAGAGGTGTGAAGAAAAGAAAGGATCTGCTGGGGAAATTATTTTCTCTTTGTGGTCAGGCGGATATAAATATTGATATGATTTCACAACTGCTCAATGCTGAAGATTCTATGCAGTTGAGTTTTACGGTGTCGGAAAATGACAGGAAAACAATTGCAGAGATTATGGAAACTTATGGCAGTGATTGGCAGATGTCGAACTGGTGGATTAATGAAAGCGTTTGTAAAATTTCTGTTGTGGGACCGGGAATGCGATCACAGCCCGGGGTAGCAGCAGAAGTATTTAATTTAATGCAATCTGAGGATATAATGATTCAAATGGTAACCACTTCGGAGATTAAAAT
>CAYOFJ010000194.1:0-4369 GCA_964403065.1 uncultured Halanaerobiaceae bacterium
ATTCCTGTTTTTTGTCTTCATAATCTTCGCGGCCCATGACACCATAAGTATAAAGTTTTCCGAGTTCCACTCCAGGTTGGTTAAAAGCATTTATATTAAATAATTCCCCTGTGAAAGCTGTTTCCAGTTCCAGCATATAAAATAACTGTCCCAGAGTATAGGCGCTAACTTTAGGCATAACAATTGTACAGTTTAAACGTCCGCGCTGGTTAAGGGCCAGTTCCGTGGCCTTTTTTTCGGTGTTCAGCAGCTCAGAAAGCTTATGTCCTCCCAGATAATTCACACCATCCAGCTCAGTATAAAGCTCGGGAATCTCTATATCTTTATCATGTTCTTCAACTTCCAGAAAAGTGATAATTTTATCTCTCGGGCCTTCCATATAAAGCTGCATCTGTGAATGCTGATCGGTTGCACCCAGAGCCTTAATAGGAGTAGGACCTACATTCACCTTATCACCTTCTCTATTTTCTTCTTTGCCCAGAGATTCAGCCCAGAGTTGACGGTACCAGTCCGCCACATCTTTTAACAGATGGCTATAAGGCATCATAACTGACATTTTCTGGCCATCACGATAGGCTAAAAACTGTAATATCCCGTGTAAATAAGCTGGATTATGCCATATATCATCATTATCACATTTTTCCGCCATATCAGCTGCTCCCTGCAGCAGTTCTTTTATGTCCACCCCACAAAAAGCCGCCGAGAGAAGACCCACCGGAGTTAAAACCGAAAATCTCCCTCCTACATCCTCCGGTATATGAAACCTGGGATAACCCTCCTGTTTTGCTATTTTTCGCAGATAACCAGAATCCGCACTGGTAGTGGCAACGAAATGATTGTGGACATTTTCTTCGCCTACAACTTCTGCCACTCTTTTCCGAGCAATTAAATATAAACTCATAGTTTCTGCCGTAGTTCCCGATTTAGAAATCACATTGAATAGAGTATTCTCCAGTTCGATATTTTCCAGCAGTGAAGCAAAACGCACCGGGTCAACATTATCAGGAACATATAAACGAGGTGCTTCATCTCTAAAATTCTTGCATTCATTGTAATATGGAGGATTTAAAGCTGTTTGCAAAGCAATATTCCCTAAAGCAGACCCCCCTATTCCCAGCACAACAAAATTATCGTATTGATTCTGTTGGGATTTTTTAAATTCCAGTATTTCCTCTGCTATTTTTTGCTGAGAAACGGGCAGTTCCATAAACCCGGGCCTGTTTTCTCGCAGGGCTCTATCAGCCTTTTCTGCCTCATCTTTCATCTTTTTAACTTCTTTCTTTTTAATGCCATATTCTCCTGGAAGATTATCATAGAACATGTTATTAGCATCCAATTTTATCATCTGCGACTTTTTATAACTCAATTTTAACCCCCCTTAAAATTAGTAGCTCCTGTATTTATAGGTTTAATCACAATTTTCAGTTGTTAAGTCGGGTTAAAAGCCGCCTATAAGCCAGCGCAATATTAGCTCCTACCCGGGCATTATTTTGCAAAAGTGAAATATTAGCCTGCAGACTTTTGCCCCCGGTAATATTTTTTATTTCTGCCAGCAAAAAAGGAGTTAAATCACTCCCTGATAAAGACTTATTTTGTGCCATTTGCAGTGCTTTATCAATGGCATTTTCAATTTTATCTTTCACTAAAGCATCCGCTTCCGGGATGGGATTAGCTATTAAAATTCCTGTATTCATATTTAATTCCAGCTGAGTTTTGACAATTTTGGCTGCATCCTGATAGGACTCTACTTTGTGACTGACTTTATGTCCGGAATCGCGATAATAAAAAGCAGGGAATTCATCAGTCTTATATCCCAATACAGGAACCCCCAGGGTCTCCAGTCTTTCCAGGGTCTTTTTAATATCTAAAATAGCTTTTACACCCGAGGAAATCACCGCCACAGGGGTGTGAGCTAATTCCTGCATATCAGCAGAAATATCAAAACTTTCTTCCGCTCCTCTGTGCACACCACCAATTCCGCCTGTAACAAAAAAGTTCAATCCTGCCAGCTCAGCGATAGCCATGGTTCCAGAAACGGTAGTCCCCCCGGATTGTCCACCAGCTACAACTGGCGATATATCTTTCCGGCTGACTTTATAGATGTCATCCTGACTGGCCAGATTATCTATTTCCTGTCTTTTAAGCCCCACCCGCAGCTCACCTTCATAAATTGCTATAGTGGCCGGAATAGCGCCTTCATTTTCAATTATTTCTTCCAGTTTAATTGCTGTTTCTACATTTTGGGGATATGGCAAACCATGAGTAATAACTGTAGATTCAAGGGCTACTATAGGCCTTTTTTCCTGCAAACTTTTCTCCTGTATTTCAGGCAAGATCCTGGGTTCTGCCATAATTTTATTCTCCTTTTTTTGATAAAAACTGGTAATAAATTAAGATCCTGCTCCATTTCAGTTTAGGAACCTAAATTAATAATTCCAGACATATACCTGCTTTTCCTTTTCATTGTTTAAAAAAATACCTGCAGTTTTAACTACCACTGGCCATTAAATATAATTACACCATCAGTTATTTAAATTTACCCGAAATTACCACATAATAGAAATAACCCGGCTATTAAGCCGGGTTGCCTATAATAATTATAAGTAAAATATATTCTAAATTATATATTTTACATGCTCTTCTCCACTTATCCTGCTTCTATTTTACAGTTATTTCTTTTTCTGCTTCCCACTGTCCGTGTAAATTACAGAATTCAAAGGCCCGCAAAGTGCAGGATTCTTCCAGCTTTAACTCCACAGTAGCTTTAGCCTTAGTTTCTGGAGTAAAGTCAACTCTAGCCACCTGATAATAGTCGGCATAAAGTTCTACATATTGAATGAAGTGACCTTCTTCCATAGGATGGTCTATCTCATTACCCATCTCCACAGTAACCTCAAACAGTTCACCTTTTTCTACCGTATCCGGTGCTACCAGATGCGGCACATGCTTTTTTTCCAGGGTCGTTTTGTCAGCAGGATCTTGCAGCTTTTGAATGTCATAATAGCCCATAATTAACCCTCCCTTTGAGGTATTTTGTTTAAACAAAATTGTTTAAACAAAAATTAAATTTATGCGAATTGCTTAAATTCATCCCGGGCTTCACCACATACAGGGCAATACTCCGGAATTTCATCCTTTACTGTGTAACCACAAACTTCACAAACACCTATAAAATCCAGCTCATAATCCGAACCTTTCTGCACTGCCTCCCGGGCTTCACTGAATAATTCCGCATGGGTCTTCTCTGCTTCCTCGGCATAATGAAAAGATTTTACTGCATCATTTTCTTTTTGGTTTTTTGCTACAATAGAAAAAGCAGGATACATCTGGTCTATTTCGTGTTTTTCCCCTTCAATAGCCCCGGCTAAATTTTCCGCGGTATCATTCAAACCAAAAACTGCACCTGATGCTACTAAATGGTCACCTTCAATATTTTCCATGGCTTTAAAATGATTCCGGGCGTGAACCTGTTCTGCATAAGCAACAGCTCTAAATAGCGTAGCTACCTGAGGGAAACCATCTTTTTCTGCTTTATCTCCCCAGACCTGATAACGCTGATAAGCCTGACTTTCACCACCAAAAGCTGATCGCAAATTTTCTGCAGTCATATCATTCTCAACCACTGTTTACATCACCTCAATTTCTTTAGATTCTATATTTTAAATAACAAATTTCGGCAGCAAACAACTAGAATATTTATTGTTTTAAAACCTAATAAAAGATTAGAAATAATTATCATTTTCTAGATTTATAATATCACCACTTATTTGCTTTGTCAAGAATTATCCAATTTGCAAGAAGTTTTCCTGTTCAAGAGAAATTTGCAATAATATTTTACCATCTTTCAGCTCATAATCCATACCCGAGAGCTCTTTTTCATTTAAAATAATTTTTTCAGGTGCCTTACTCATACCCATCAATTCCAGATTTATTTTCTCGGGCGAGTGAGCAAATCCTGAATGTTTGGGACTGAAAGATAAACTAAACTCGTTTTCTTCAAATTTCATTTTGTATTCATATCGGTCAAATTTACCATTTTGATACTGAAAGCTAATTCCATCATCAAGATAAAAATCTCCCATTTCTTCCCCCCTGGTTCTGCCGGGATATATTCTCATGACTATATCATTAAAACCATTTTCGGGCACACTCATACCAGGCTTTTTCTGCAAAAAGACCGGAGAATTTTCCCGCACAAATAGCGGCAATTTTTCCAGAGGAGCTTCAACTATCCAGCTCTGACCACCTCGAAAATAATCTCCAGTCCAAAAATCATACCATCCACCTTCCGGCAGATAAACTCTTTTTTCTCTCCTTTCAGGTCGACACACAGGTGCGGCCATTAAATTAGAGCCAATCATTATCTGAT
>CAYOFJ010000195.1:0-4332 GCA_964403065.1 uncultured Halanaerobiaceae bacterium
CTGTCAACTCCTTTTTCCGTTTTCCTAAATGCCTTAATCGTCTGACTTCTTGCAATTATATTAAAACATCGCTTTTTTTAATCCGGTTTTAAAATAAATTTATAATTAGGGTTATTTCTGAAAATATTAGGAGCGGTATAGGAGGAGGTCGGTAGGTTGAAATCCCAACCTACCGACCTCCTCCTATTCACCTCCGGCAAAACACAGAAATTTGCAGTAATCCTTTATTTGTGCTATGATATTCTAAACTGTTAATTTGTTGAAAACTTTTTTAATTAAAGACTTACTTTCAGTACAATGATCAAAAGAGGAGGTTTTTATTATGATTGATATTAATAAAACTAATGCTGATAATCTGACTGCTATAAAAGGTATCGGTAAAGTAACTGCTAAAAATATTATTAAATATAGAGAGAAAGAAGAAGGTTTTGAAAATTTGGAAGAACTAAAAAATGTTAAAGGTATTGGAGAGACCACATTTAAACAAATTAAATCTGAATTGATTATCGGCAAAGAGATTCAGAGTTCAAAGCAAACCAGGACAGTAACAATCGAATTTGATCCTGATGAGGTTGGAATTGAAGACCCCGAAGAAGTACATCTGGTAGGGGAAATGAATGACTGGAATCCTCAGGACAAATCATATAAGCTGTACAGAGATAAACAGGGAAAATGGAATAACCAATTCAAACTAAAACCAGGCACAGAGTATAAAATCATGTACGATTCCGAAAGCTGGGAAGAAAATAAATATGTAGGTTTTTACGGAGAAAATTTTCAGGTGCAATAAATATTCAGTAATTATATGCCCAATCAAAATCCAATAGTTTTATACATAATTTAAGATAAGTTTCTTCTTCCTATTAGTTGGTGAAATTGCTATTTATAATGGGATTGTCACTATATATCCTAAATACCTAATAATTTCGGAGACTCATAACACATTGGTAAGCCATTAGGCGAAGTGATACTGGAAATTTTTTGCAGCCACGTCAGCCCTCTGATCAAAAATATTGTCCCCGGCTCAGGATTTGCCGGTCTGAGCGAAAGCTCATGGAAGAGCTTTCGCGAAAGGAGGGCTATTTTTGACCGAAAAAGATACTAAATATAGGTAAAATTTCCTGTGAACTAAGTCTAATAAATTCCAGGAAGATGTTCTACAACAAGCTTTAACCAGCTGATATGAAGAAGAACCAATTTCAATAAAGCCTATCTTTGCTTGCATATATACTCACAACATAAAAAAGTGGCACCATTCCAGTTTAAAACCAATCTGATAGAAGAATGGCTCCTTTTTTTAAAATAATTTTTAAAATAAAACATTATATAACAATTTCCGGCTCAGCTACGGGCTCCTGTCCTTTAAAGAAAAGTGCTACAGTTCCACTTCCCACGTGTGAGCCCACTGCTGCCCCTATTTCGCCAAAATCCAGGTTATGAGGGCTGCCAACCTTTTCCTCGATCCTTATTTGTAATTTTTCAGCTAATTCTCTATCATTAGAATGGCTTATACCGATAAATTCTGGAGTCGAATTATAATTTCCTCTTTCCTGTAATTTTTCCACCAAAAAATCAACCATATTATCAATTCCCCTGACCTTAGAAAGGGGTTTTATTTTACCGGCTTCAAAATGCAAAATGGGTTTTACATTTAAAATATTTCCTATTAAGGCCTTCCCTCCAGAAATACGCCCTCCTCTTTTCAACATTTCGAGTTTCCCTACAGCAAAAATATGTTCCATATATCTACAATTTTCTTCAACTTCTGCAATAACTTCCTCCCAGCTGCAGCCATTTTCAACCGCCTCAGCAGCTTTTAATACAGTCAATCCCAGCCCCAGAGAGGCTGATCGTGAATCTATTACAGCAATGTCTTCACTATCTATTTGTTTTTTAGCAAGTAATGCCGATTCATAAATACCGCTCAATTCTCCAGAAAAACAAATTGCTATAACTTTATTACCTGCTTCCAGCTCTTTTTGAAAAGCAGACAAATAATCCTCGGGAGGAATTTGAGAAGTAGAAGGGGTTTCCCCCTCTGCAAGTCTGCTGTAAAACTGCTGTAAAGTAATTGTATCTCTATCACGGTAGGACTCTTCTCCAAAACTAACCGGGGTAGAAATAATATTTATATTATTATGTTCAATATTTTTGAGAGATAAATCACAACAACTATCAGTAATAATTGAAATAGAATTCATACTTTCAACTCCTAAATTAAATTTAAGCGAAAATCAGATCACCATTTCATCGTTATATACAATAAGGAATAGAGTGGTAAAATAGATTATTTTTGCGCTGCAGATTGATCTTGAAAACTTTCTCTTTCTAACACCCTAATCCCAATTTGTCAATTTTACAAATATGCGGCACTAATAATTATTTCCAGAATCTAATAAAATATCCTGCATTTATTCCGGCAGATTATAACCATCTATTTCAGGATTTTCTCTGTATAAAATTGCCACACTGCCTATAACCTGTACTACTTCTGCCTCAGTCTTCTCAGCTAGCTCTTCCGAACTTTCACGGGCAGAAACCGGTGCATTATCATTAATTCTAATTTTTATCAACTCGTGATCGTCTAAAGTTTGTTCGGTCTGCTCCAGCACTCCACTATTTATGCCATTTTTACCCACATGGACCACTGGATCTAGATCATGAGAATGTTTTGTTAGATAACTGCGTTGACTGCTGTTTAAATTCATAATTTCACCCCTTTTTCATATTATAAAAATTTAGGTTGTAAACCTCTGACCCTATTGGAAAAATCATCTGTGCTCAAATTTAGCGATTGTAAATCTGATCGGTTCTTCTCCAAAACAGCTGGTGAAGTCACCATATATATACTGAATAATTAGGGTTATTTACACCCTACCTAAATAGAAAAAAATTTCATGTGAACAGAGTTTATAGCTTCCAATAATAAACATTATGAAGAGAGATTAAAACCAGATTCAATCAAATGTTTTGGAGAAATATCCGCTGACCTAACCAGGAAATCTATAAATAAATTTGCTATTTCACGTATTCGAATTCTCTATTCCCTATAATTACTGTCATCCCCTCTTTAATACCTTCATTTTCTAATTTCTCATGTAATCCTTCATTACGCAAAATAGAAAGCATGCGCTGCATACCCTCTTCTCTATTCATGTCTGTTCTATCCAGCAGTCGTTCTACCAGTCTGCCAGATACTCTGTAGCGATTCGGAGCTACTTTATCGACTTCTATATCCGGGCCCTGATCTCTATCTATATCAGGAGTAATCACAACCTGTTCTTCTTTTTTCTGGCTTTTTCTTTCTGCTGGTGAAGGCTTTTCTTCCAGTTCTTTCACTTTCTTACCTATTTCTTTCTGCAAAATTTCTACACCTTCACCGGTAACAGCAGAAATAGGATAAACTTCATAACCTCTATCCTGAAATTTTTTCATTAATTCAGCTGCATTTTCTTTCCCTGCTGTTAAATCAATTTTATTCAAAGCTATTATCTGTGGGAGGTCAGAAAGTTCTGAACTAAATTTTTCCAGCTCCCTGTTAATCACTGCAAAATCTTCTTCAGGATCTCTGCCCTCTATTCTTGAAGCATCAAGCATATGCACCAAAAGTTTTGTGCGTTCAAGATGTTTCAAAAAACGATCACCCAGTCCTTCTCCTTTATGAGCCCCCTCTATTAGCCCGGGAATATCGGCTACCACATAAGAATCATACTCGTCATATTCAACAACACCCAGATTGGGGGAAAGAGTAGTAAAATGATAGTTATCAATTTTAGGTTTAGCAGCGGAAATGCGAGAAATTAAAGTAGATTTTCCTACATTAGGAAAACCAACCAATCCCACATCTGCCAGAAGTTTTAATTCCAGCTTTAATTGCTTTTTCTCACCATTTTCCCCCTGCTCTGAAAAACGCGGGGCCTGACGAGAAGAGGTCTTAAAGCGGGCATTTCCCCTTCCACCTTCTCCCCCTCTCGCTGCCACAAAACTTTCATTTTTCTCTGTCAGATCAGCAATTTTTCTTCCTTTTTCATCATAAACAGTTGTGCCAGGTGCTACTTTTATAATTTTATCAGAACCAGATTTACCCTTTTTATTCCTTTCTTTACCATTTCCGCCATCTTCAGCTTCATAAATATTTTCAAAACGAAGATGATTTAAAGTATTCACTCCAGCATCAACTTTTAAAATTACATCTCCACCATTACCACCATCTCCACCATCAGGGCCTCCGCGTGGTTTATATTTTTCACGATGAAAACTTACAGCTCCATTTCCTCCATCTCCACCTTTTACTTTTATTTCAATTTCATCGACAAACATAATAAATCACCT
>CAYOFJ010000196.1:0-4288 GCA_964403065.1 uncultured Halanaerobiaceae bacterium
GTGAAGGCAGATATACAACCGGTTCTACAGTGGTTGATTTTGACGGCAAAACTTTGGGAAAAGCTAATGTAAAAGTTGCCAGGGAGGTAGATAGAATGAAGTTTAAACATCTGGTTAAAAAGGCACTGGCCAGGTATTGAAGTTTTAGTTATCTAAATAACATTGAAGAACCAAATTTATTCTTGCTGGATATTTTAGCTGCTGGGGGTGAAGTTTGGTTTTGATTAATGATATCAAAGAGAGGTTAAAAAAAGAAGAGGCTTCCCCGCTGGGGGTTTATGAACTATATTCAGTCTTTATACCACTTATAAAAGTGGAGAAAAGATGGCAGATCATATTTGAAGTTAGAGCTGAACATCTTTCCACTCAACCCGGGGAAATATCTTTTCCCGGAGGGGCAGTAGAAAAGGGGGAGAGCAGAAGAGAGGCGGCTATAAGAGAAACCCGGGAAGAACTGGGGGTGGAGTCGGATGATCTGGAATTATTAGGAGAAATGGATTTTTTAGTTACTCCCTACAATTTGCTTATATACTCTTATGTAGGACATATAAGATTAAACACTCTGCAAGAAATAGATTTTAATTCCGGAGAAGTAGAAGAAATTTTTGCTGTACCAGTTGATTATATTCTGTCTGCTTCCCCAGAAAAATATAATGTTAAAGTTGAAAGCCAACCTGAAGAAGGTTTTCCCTATCATCTCATCCCTCATGGTAGAGAATATGATTGGAGACAGGGGAGTTATCCTGTCTATTTTTATCAGTATGAAGGCTATATAATCTGGGGATTTACTGCCCGATTGCTCAAAGCCCTGGCAGAATTAATGAAAGAATAATTTTATATTGAATGATTTTAATGATACAGGTATATTCAATAAACCTGGTAAATTATCAGACCTGTGATCATCATTATTAAACCAATAATTCTGGGCAGTGAGGCGGCTATTATTGGTTCGCCGAAAACCCCGAAATAATTTATTATAAAAGAGAGAATAACCTGAGTTACTATGACTATAGTTATGGCAAAACTTGCGCCTAAAAGTGTGACACCCTGCATTACAGAAAAAATGATGCCTACTCCCAGGACTCCCCCCAGCAGGTAATAAGGTTTTATGGTGGTAAAAGAAGAGATATTAATATTGCTGCCCAGCAAAATCAAGATTAAAAGAGCAAAGATAAAGCCGCTGCCGTGTACAAAAGCATTGGAAGGCCACAGTCCTGCTGCTTCTCCCAGACGCGCATTAAATATAGACTGTAAAGCTATGAAAACTCCTGCCAGTATAGAGAACATAACCCCCTGTAACATAGTTACTTAATACCTCCAGAATGTAATTTTTAATGAATTTTCTCGCCCAAATTTTTTAAATATCCTGTAAACAGCTGCTATTTTATTTGCTTTCTTTTCCGAGATTAACATATAATCTGCAGGTGTGCAAGGGGATTTGAGAAATCTATTTTTTGATGGGGAGAACTAAAACAGATTGATGCAACAACTGTTTTGGAGAAGACCCAAATAAAAAACACCGCCGAGGGAGAACATTAAATCGGCGGTGTTTATATTTTTCGGATTATTTTTTGTCGAATTTAAACCTATCTGTTATCTATCGATATTAAATTTATTAACTTCATCTGTCAGCTGTTCGGCCATCTCCACCAGCTCTCGGGTCTGGGCCACTATCTCATCGGTGGTGCTTATCTGCTGCTGGCTGGATGCGGCAACTTCTTCCGCATTACTGGCTGATTCATCGCTAACAGCCGCTATATCGGAGACTGCGTCTTCCACTGTATTGCCCATCTCATTCATCTTTTCGGTACTTTCCGAGACACTGGCTATTAGTTCGGCTAAATCACGGGAGTTCTGGTTGATATCTTCGAATATCTCTCCTGCTCTGCGCACAACCTCTACACCTGTTTCTACCGCTTCACTGCTTTCCTCCATGCTTTCAGCCGCTGAACCTACATGTTCGTTTATACTGTCAATTAAATCTTCCACTTCTTCTGTAGACTGAGCTGTCTCTTCGGCCAGCTGTCTTATCTCATCGGCAACCACACTAAAACCCTGGCCTGCCTCACCAGCTCTAGCTGCCTCTATGGCGGCATTTAAAGCCAGAAGGTTGGTCTGTTCGGATATATTGCTGATCATCTCTATTATTTCACCTATCTCTTCCGAAATCTCATTAAGATTGGTGATCTCGCTTTCTGTTTCTTCTGTTATTTCTCTTACGGTATTTATCTGCTCTACAGCCTGGTTTATATATTCGTCACCTTCCTCAATATTTTTGCGGGTAGCTTCGGCATTAGCTTCCATCCTGTCGGCCTTTTCCTGGGTTTCATCTATCTGGGCTGCCAGCATCTCCACTGTGGAAGCTACTTCTTCTGTCTGGGCGGACTGTTCTTCCGCACCTGAGGCGACATCTTCTATGGCATGGCCTACCTCTTCGGCCACTTTGCCCACATCTTCGGCTCTTTCGTTCATCTTTTCTCCAAACCCGCTTAGATTCTCTGTCAGATCCATTATATGACTTACCAGATCATTGAGCTCATTCTTCATGGTGTTCAATGACTCTGTCAGTTCGCCCACTTCATCCTGGCTTTTTACTTCCAGATCCTCTACATCAAGGTTGCCGTCGGCAATCTGACAGGCAAAATCTATGCTGGCTTTTAAGGGTTTGAAGGCCCTTCTGCTGATCAGGGTGACTATAATTATCATAACTACAAAAATTATAGCCGAAAGAAAGATAAGCTGATTTCTCAGCTCATTTACACGGGTCTGGTAAAAATAGTCGGTAAAGGCCAGCTGAACATCACCTAAATAATCATCTTCGTGATGAATTTCCTGCTCGGCGGTAAACAGTTCACCATCTTCTGTTTCTTCTGCCTCTAAGAACACTACTTCTTCGCCATCTTCGTCCAGTATTGTCAGCCGTACCAGCTCTTCATCCTGGAAAAAGTACTCGGCATTTTCTTCCAGACCCTCAAAATCAAAATCCCAGAGATAGCTGGCACTGGTGTTGGCCACCAGCTGTATTGTACGCTCTATATTGGCTTCAAAGGCTTCCTGCTCATCTGATTCAAAATCGGTGACTATGAATATAGAAAAGCCACCCAGCAGGATTATAAATGCTATGATCAAAGGAACTAAAAACTTATAGCTTAACTTGCTGAATGAAAACAGGCTTCCTCCCTGCTCATTATCTGCCATGTATTATGCCTCCAGCTTATGAATAAATTATTTTAGAACTTCTCCCTAACTTCTAATCGCCATTGTTACCTGGAAATTGTAAATAAAAATTAACTGGTATAAAAACAGGGGCTGGCCGCAATAAGCGGCCAGTTGAAATTTATATTTTCCAGTTTCAGCCCTGGTTAAAGAGAACAGGTTTAATCTTATACCTGCAGTGAATATGAAGAACGGTGAATACGCAGGCAGTTTATTCTACATAATCGGCAATTACTTCTTCTATAAAGTTTTCCTCTTTTAGCTCATCAATAGCAGATTGGATGGTGTTGACCGTTTCATCGGAAACACCTTCGTGGAAAGCATAATAGGTTTCGAAATCTGCCATGACATGTACTGTTTCGAATTGCTCTAGGTCATGCTCTAATCTTCCTGCTTCATATAAAAATACATCATCGGTATAAGCTACCAGATCAATACGCCCCCGGGCTAACTGCTGAATATTATGCTCGATTTCCCCGGAACGGTCTAAAGCTCGTTCTGAAACCCCGGCTTCTAATAACTGTAATTCAGCTACATCGTCTCTGACTGTTCCCACTGAATAATCTTCTAAATCATCCAGGTCCTCGATCTCTATATTATCTTCTGCCCGGGCTATCAATCCTACCCTTAATGTTACTACTGGCCCTGCCCATTTAAACATATCCTCTCTTTCTTCAGTGCGGGCGGTGCCGAAGAGAACAGTGTTTTCTTCTGTTTGTACTCTGTCATAGCCCTGAGCCCAGGGAACAAGTTCTATTTCAGCGTCAATATCTTCCCGTTCAAAAACTTCCCGCAGCACATCTACAGTAATCCCCTGTATTTCTCCGTCCTCTTCAAAATTATAGGGAGGGAAATGCTCGGTAAGATAGGTTAAATCTCCGGGATCCTGAGCTGAAATTTGTCCGGCAGACAAAATTCCTACAAGTACAAAAGTAATGAGCAAACCGGTAAGCAAACGTTTTAACATAATGAATACCTCCTTCAATTTTAAAATATTTTAAAAATACTGGTAACGAATGAAAATAAAGATATGTTGAACATCATTAATATATTAACAATTCTTATAACTATA
>CAYOFJ010000197.1:0-3230 GCA_964403065.1 uncultured Halanaerobiaceae bacterium
AAAGTTTATGCTGGTTCAGAACACCCACACGAAGCTCAAAAACCAGAAACACTGGAACTGGAGTAAATCTTAGCAAGTCTAAAAGATAAGTCTCTTTTAATTCTTTGATAAGAATCAACCGCAAGAAAGGAGGGATTTTATTATGGCCGATGTGCAGTATAGAGGGACCGGCCGTCGTAAAACTTCTACTGCTCGAGTGAGATTAATGCCCGGCAGCGGCAATATTACCGTAAATGGTGAAGATGTGGAAGATTATTTTCACCGGCTTTCCCAGATAAAAGATCTTAAGTCTCCTCTGGAGCTGGTAGATCAACTGGGCAGCCTTGATGTTGAGGTTAATGTAAATGGTGGTGGCAAATCCGGACAGTCGGGTGCTATTCGTCATGGAATTGCCCGGGCTCTGCTGCAGGTGGATGAAGATTTCCGCCTACCCCTGAAAAAAGCTGGATATCTTACTCGAGATCCGCGCATGAAAGAAAGGAAAAAGTACGGCCTTAGAAAGGCCCGCAAAGCTCCGCAATTCTCCAAAAGATAATATATTACAAAAATACAGGCATACAATATTTTATAGATGTTATTATAAAATAAATTTCATAATTAATTAGTCAAAGATAGAAAAAACAAATACAAACAGTAAAAGCCTGCCTTCTTGGCAGGCTTTATTTATTGAATAAATTAGCAGCGATAAAGCGATTATCAGAATATAAGATTGTGGTGTAATTAATAAAAGTTATGCATCTGCCTGCACTTAAACTATTTAAATATACCTATTTATATATTAATCATCAGATAATTTAGGATCTAGAGCATCACGAAGTGCATCGCCCATAAAGTTTATACTGAGGACAGTTAGTACAATCATGATACCAGGGGGCATCCAGAACCAGGGTCTATCCTGCAGCACCGTAAGGTTTCTGGCCTCATTTAACATGTTACCCCAGCTCGGCAGAGGGGGCTGGACACCAAGACCTAAAAAGCTGAGCCCAGCTTCCGAAATGATTGCAAAAGCCACTGTAAGAGTAGCATTTACCAGGATAGGGGCAAGGGTATTGGGGAGAAGATGTTTGAACATGATTCGAGTTCGTCCGGCACCTACAGCCCGAGAAGCATGGATGAATTCTCTTTCTCTAAGAGAAAGAACTTTCCCTCTAACTATCCTGGCAATGCCTGTCCAGGCTAGAATTCCTATCACAACCATTAATTTATACAGCCCCGGACCAAACACAGATACTATCGTGATTGCCAGTATCAGGAAAGGAACACTTCTAATTATATCTACAATTCGCATAACTAAAGTATCGACCAATCCCCCGAAAAATCCAGCTATCAGCCCCATAATTGAACCAAGAGTAGTGGAAATTCCCATAGAAATTAATCCTACAGTGAGACTAATTCTGCCTCCATACACCATCCGAGAAAATATACATCTACCTACTCTATCTGTACCCAGCCAGAATTCACTGCTGGGGGCCTCATTGGAATGTAAAATATTAGTAGAATAAGGATCATTGGGAGCAATAAAAGGAGCTAAGATTGCTAGCAAAGCAACAACAATTAACAAACCCAGACCAAATACACCTAATTTATTTCGTTTGAATCTTTTCCAGGCTACATACCAGGGTGATTCAATCTTCCCGGTTTTTTCCTGTGCCACTTTTGCTTTCGTTTCAGCCATTAAAAGACCTCCTTTTAATCATATTTAATTCTAGGGTCAACTACTACATAAAGAACATCTGAGATAAAATTACCTACAAAAACCAGAATGGCAAAAATTACACTTGTAGCAAGAATAACAGTATAATTTCTCTGGAATACTGCTCTAATTGTTAGCCTGCCGATTCCCGGCCAGGAAAAAACCTCTTCAGTAATAACGGCACCTGAGAAAAGTAAAGGTATCTGCAGGCCAAAAAGCGTAATAACCGGTATTAATGCGTTGCGCAGGGCGTGCTTAATAACTACCATTCGTTCTCTAACACCTTTAGAACGGGCCGTTCTGACATAATCTTCACGCACTACTTCCAGCATACTGGAACGCATATATCTGGTTAAACTGGCTGCTCTGGCTGTTCCCAGTGCTATTACCGGCAATATCGCATGATGTAAGTGGGTAAAAAATGTATTCTCCTGCATTGCATGCGAGAATCCACCTGTAGGCATTATATCCAGCCTCAAGGCGAAGACAAATAACAATATTAGTCCCAGGAAAAAATTAGGCACTGAGACTCCTAAAAAAGCTCCTATTGTAGCCACATAATCAAATACAGAATATTGTTTTGTAGCTGAAATGATACCAATGGGAATAGCCATGGCAAAAGATAATATCATTGCTCCAAAAGTCAGATAAACCGTAGGCAGTAATCGGGGTCTAATCATCTCTCGAACTGGACGTCGGGTAGAATCCATCGATAGACCAAAATCCCCTCTAACAAAATCTGTTGCCCAGCGGGCATATCTTACATGTAATGGATCAGATAATCCCATGGCATCAAATCTTCTTTCCAGGTCTTCACGGGAGATGGTTGGATCTTCCAGGCGAGCCAGGGGGTCACCAGGAGCCATGTTTATTATCACAAAAATCAATATAGATACAATTATAATTACAGGAATACCCTGGGCAAGTCTTTTTATGAGATACTGTGACATACATCATCCTCCTTTTTGCGTAATTTATCGATTTATAATTACAGCAGGAAATGGGAGATGGGGCTGAAAAAATCAGCCCCATCTGTTTGAGATATACTGTTCAAATTTCTTCTTTGATTTTATCTATAGTCTTTGGGAATCCAGATTTCTTTAAGCAGATTCCAGTCGCTGCCGAAAGGATCTACAACGCCTGGGTCAGGATTATAGCCTCTAACCCTATCGTTTATAGCATGCAGGTAAATATCAGCATACATGGGCAGATAGGGCATCTCCTCGTTCCAGATCTTCTGGAATTCTACATAATTTTCCCGGCGGGTGGTTCTATCCAGAGTATTTCTGGCCTCCTCTATCAGTTCATCAGCTCTTTCATCGGCAAAACCAGTGCGGTTCCAGTCACCATCTGAGTGCCAGGTGGAATAAGGATCAGGATCGGCACCGAAGCTCCAGCCCATGAACCAGGATTCAAGCTCACCGGCATCTATCTGTTCTCTCATAGTATTAAATTCAACTCTTTCAACGTTTACGTCAAAACCTATTTCATTGAGATTATCCTGGGTTAAGGCCATCAGCTGGTCTATAAATTCAGA
>CAYOFJ010000197.1:3240-4286 GCA_964403065.1 uncultured Halanaerobiaceae bacterium
ATTTCTTTCATAGACTCCATCTTCATTCATTGTCCAGCCATGTTCTTCTAAAATTTCTTGCGATCTTTCGGGATCATATTCGTAAGGATTTAAGTCATCAGTATAAGCCCAGCTGGCCTGTGATATAGGGGAATTAACATTTACAGCCAGACCCTGCATGACAGCTTCATGAAATCCTCTTCTATTCACACCATGAGCTATTGCCTGCCGCACATGAGTTTCTGATACGGGAGACTCATCGGCTTCCAGGTTGAAGGCCAAAAAGCCAAAGCCATTGCGGATTGACTTGTGCAGATTAACATTATCCATCTGCTGCAGTCTGTCAAAATGTTCTGCCTGTACTTCTGGAGCAAAGTCAATCTCACCGCGTTCAATCATCATTATTAAAGCCTGGTCATCTACATAATCAATTACTACATCATCGAGATAGGGTCTGCCCTCTCGATAATCTTCAAAAGCGGTGAGGTGAGTATATTCATCATCAGCATATTCAACAAATTCAAATGGTCCAGATCCTACTGGATTGGAGTGGTTGAAATCAAGACCGCTCATGTCAGCAACATCATGTTCACCCAGAATATGCTCCGGTACGATACCAAAAGGAGCTGCCTGTACCAGGAAAGGAGCATGAACCTGTTCCATTTGCATCTCTATAGTATGCTCATCGATAATATTTATTCCTTCTACTTCGTCAGCTTCACCATCCTGATATTCTCTTGCACCCTTGATTTCAATAAAGTTAGAGGCTCTAACTCCATCATAATCAGGATGGAGGAAGACTTCATAGGTGAATTTTACATCGGAAGCTGTAACCGGTTCACCATCATGAAACTCGGCTCTTTCATCCAGGAAGAAAGTGTAAGTAAGAAAGTCGTCACTTACTTCCCAATCTTGTGCCAGAGCTGGTTCCGGTTCAAACTGAGCGTTTACCTGGGTAAGACCTTCAAAAACCTGGGTCCATACTTCACTGTCATAAACAGTTTCAGCAAAGAGCGGGTTAAACATACCTTCAGGTGTCTGGGTACGGCCGATAGTCAGTGTACCAC
>CAYOFJ010000198.1:0-4133 GCA_964403065.1 uncultured Halanaerobiaceae bacterium
CTTCCCAAAGAAGAACCCAGCAAAAGAAAGCGCAAAACCATTGAAATAGAATAGTGCTGAATTATATTCGGGGGATAGCCCCCGTCCCTTACAAATTTTACTTTTTTCTTAGCATTTATTTTGCTCTAATTTATACAAAAATTAACCCAAACCACCTACCCCCTTGAAACTCTCCTGCAAATATAAACTTTATTCAGAAATAAAACACCCCATCTCGTTTTTTGACGGCTGAGATGGGGAAATTTTATGTATTCATTATGCTAATTCTGGCTGCCGCCACCGGCATACCACTGCAGGACAGGGAGACCGGTTTTCTTTCTCTTCCTCCAGATAGAAGTAAAATCCCAGTCAGAAAATTGAACTTGATCCGCTTCTTTTCTTCTTGCCAGTCTGTGATGTGCTGCATCAACAACAGCAAAACTATACAGAGAATTACCCAGGTTCCACCCCACAAAACCTCCAGACCTTTTATCGCCGCGAACTTCACCTACTGCATAACAACATCTGATATCTCCGTAATTACTGCCGGCAAACCCTCCGGCTTCTTTATTACCCACAACTTTTATATTAGAATAGCAATTTTTAATTTGACCGTGGTTCCAGCCCACAAAACCTCCGGAGTTTCTAACGGCATAAATTTCTCCTTCTGTAAATGATTCCTCAATATCCCCCCGATTGTTCCCGGCTAAAAGCCCGGCATTGCGAAAAGCTGTTATCTCTCCCCGAGCATGACAGCGATAAATACTGCCATTATTCCAGCCAGCCAGAACTCCCACGAACATATCTCCTTCCACAACAGCTTCGCGCAAAATCACATTGCTGACTTCTGCTTCAGGAGCTAAAAAACCAAACAGCCCCACATACATCTGCTCCGACCTGTCAATATATAAATTGAAAATTTTATGACCATTACCGTCAAAACTACCGGTAAATTGCTTCTGCTCATTTCCTATAGGTTGCCAGCACTGACTCCGCTTGTATTTATTAAAATTCAGGTTGGTGGTCTGAAGAAAATAGGCGTCCAAAAAATATCTGATTTTGTCCAGTTGTTTAAAAGAAGTAACAAGAAAGGGATCCTCTTTGGTGCCACTCCCTCCGGAAAAGTGGTTGCTTTTTCCTCCACCAGTCTGATATGTAATATCATCTGCGCTATTACCTGCTCTATTTTCTAGCTCATTCGACTTATCAATCCCTCTGTCGCCAAAAAGTGGAGCTCGTTTTAAAATTTGATAAATGATGGCTATGACAGCCAGCCAGAATATAGCTTCCATTACTAGTTTCCTCCCCGGATTTGCTGGCTATATTATATCATAAAATCAGTTCTGTATCATAATAATAAACAAAATTATCTGGTTGCGACTGTAATTTTCTGCCAAAATAACCGGGAGAGGCCAGTGATTTGCCGGAGGTGCCAAGCTGAGCGTAAGCTCATGGATGAGCTTTTGCGAAGGAAGCGCTGTTTTTTGGCCGAAGACTAAACCTAAATATAGAAAAAATTTCATGTAAACTAAGCTTCATAGCTTCCAATAATAAGTATTATGAAGATAAATTAAAACCAGATTTAACTAACTATTTTGGAGAAGTTCCAAATAAGAAAAGAGACGGGAAGGAGTAAAGGCACTATAATTTGAAATTCTGATGCCATGTTTTTTTGAAATTTCAAACAAATAGTAGGGGGGATGAGAAAAGAAGGGAAGAATTATAAAAAATATTTTATCAGGCAGTAATTTATCATATGTCATAAATAAAATAACCAATAGACGAATCAAAACATCAATCTGCTTCTTTGAAATTCAAACTCCTGATAAACTCGCTCAAATGAGAGATTTGCTCGGGAGTCAATTCCCTCAATTCATCAATCAAGCTGCTGATATAGGGTGGCAGGTTGGGGAATAAGCGCGGGTTGCCCCGGGAGAAAAATTCAGATAAACTGATGCCTAAAGCCCGGCAGATTTTTTCCAGGGTTTCTACTGTCGGTGATTTTTTGCCAGCTTCCAGGGCACTCAAAAAGGACTGACTTAAATCTGCTTTTTCAGCCAATTTATACTGGCTCAAATTTCTTTCCTGGCGCAAATCTTTTATTTTTTTACCAACTTTAGAACTTTCAGCCATCGCTTCTTCCTGATATTTTTTCTGGCTTTCTTCACCTTTATTCTTCTGTAATTGCTGGTGTATATCAATTTTTTTATTCATTTTATATCACCTTTTTTAATTATAACAACATTAGTTGACTAAATCAATATATTTTCCCAAGTTACCTTATTCACGAAAAATCCATTCTTGATTTCCTTATTGTCCTCTTTTTACCGCCGATAACCCCCTAATACTCCTTCTAGTTAATCACTGATTGTCTGTTTAACCCCTTTAAAAACCTGGCTAAACCCTGTTATCGCTATAAAGCTTGTAATTATATTCCTAAAGTGATATAATAATAGCGAGATAATGTGAAAAAACAAACAAGACTCCCTGCTGGCGGCTGGTGATTTCCTGGTTGAACACTAAAAAATTTGAGGTAAAAATTTTGAAAATTATAACCTTGGCCAAGATTAATAACCGGCAGACAGGGAAAAGGAGGCAGGTATATGGAAAAAGACAAAGCAGAAATAAGCGCAGAATCAAACGCTCCTGTGTATCCGCCCAGGGTCGAGGAAGAGCTCGCAGATTTATATGAAAATCTGGAAGAAATTCACGAAAATGTCAAACTGGAGCTGGAAGAACGCGGATTGACAGCTGCTGACCTGGGCATAACTTGCGATACCTGTGATGAGAGCAAGAACGATAAACAGCCTCTTATTCAGCCCGATAATCTTGCTTTACCCATCGACCTGGTCCGCAAAGTCATTATAAAAGTTACAGAAGAATTAAAGGCTGTAGTTGGAGATAATAAAAAACAGGGGCTGGAAGAATTCGCACAAAGCATAGAAAATAATGATCTGAACATGGATGAACTTTTAAATAGTTTTTTCTCCCAGAAAAACGAAAATAAGGAGGTGGATTCATCACCGAACACAGCCGGTATAAGTTTTGATCTGTTCTTTCAGATCATGCTGTTCACTTTGCGCCCTTTTTTCAGCTGGCTGAAAGAAAAAACTCAGGATGAAGAGCAGACAGAGGAAAACTGGAGACAGAATACCTGTCCTGTATGTGGAGCTATGCCCGAACTTTCCCGTCTCACACATGAGGAGGGCAGGAGAATACTGTTCTGCTGGCTTTGCAGCAATGAATGGAGGTTTGAACGGTTCACCTGTCTTTACTGCGGCGAGAGTCAGGCGGAAGGTCAGAAATATTTTGTGGTAGAAAATCGGCCCTACAGAGTAGATATCTGTCAGGACTGCGGCCGCTACCTAAAAGTGATAGATGAACGAAGGTTGCCGGAAATGAAAGCCGACATGCTCAACTGGCTTATCAATGATCTGGGCACAGACCATCTGGATAGTCTGGCACAGGAAGAGGGATACACACGCATATAGAAATATTAAAACACAGTTAAGGAGGGGTAAATTTGCCTATTACCAGGAGGAATTTTCTCAAGCTGTCGGGCTTTATAGCAGGCAGCACGCTTTTTAAGTTTAAAAACAATAATGTTCTGTCTGCTGAGGAAAACTATGACCTCAAAATTGAATATGGAGAGGAATCCACCAGTCTCTGCCCATTCTGCTCGGTGGGCTGTGGCATTGTCTGTCACAAGCAGGACGGTGAGCTAATTAATGTTGAAGGAGATCCTGACCATCCCATAAGCAGAGGTACACTCTGCAGCAAAGGAAGTTCTGTCAGAAATATGTCCCACATCTTCGATGAAGAAGGGGAGCCCCGCCACAATCCCAATCGCGTTACAAATGTTATGTACCGCGCCCCCAACAGTGACAACTGGGAAGTCAAAGACTGGGACTGGGCTCTGGAGAAAATCGCCGAACGTATTAAGGAAACCAGAGATGAAACTTTCGAAGAAACCGATGAAAATGGTGTAACAGTCAACCGCACTACCTCTATAGCTCATCTGGGCAGCGCCATGATCAACAATGAAGAAAACTATCTGCTGCACAAGCTAACCAGGGCTATAGGACTGGTTAATATCGACCACTGTGCCCGTCTGTGACACTCCTCTACAGTTGCCGGTCTCGGCAACACGTTTG
>CAYOFJ010000199.1:0-4133 GCA_964403065.1 uncultured Halanaerobiaceae bacterium
GATAAGACCTTCAACACCCTCACTTTCTGCATTTATCTGTACCAGACTGTGCAGATAAATCCAGGGGGCTTCTTCCCAGAGTATTTCAATTATCTCTGCATACATGTCCTCACGTTCTGCGGTATCAGGAACTATACGGGCTTGATCCAGAAGCTCATCAACTCTCTCGTTTCCTAGATAGGTATAATCATTACCATAAGGGGCCTGCTGTGAAGAATGGAACAGCGCATAAAGACCATAATCGGCATCACCGGTTACAGTACCCCAGCCCAGTAAATACATTTCATGCTCTGCTTCTTCAGGAGCCTGCTCAAGAAACTCCAGATAGGCGGCCCATTCCATGGTCTCCAGACTGGCATCTACACCCACATCGGCCAGCTGACTTTGAACTGCCTGTGCTACAGTCTCGTCCATAGGATATCTGCCTACTGGATGATGGAAGGTTATCTCAAAACCATCTTCATAACCTGCTTCAGCCAAAAGTTCCTGAGCTCTCTCAGGATCATACTCATAAGGTTCCTGACCCTCATAACCAAATATATCAGGTGCTATAGGAGCATCAGAAGGTCGTCCGGCACCATCCATTATCTGTTCCACAATTGCCCTATTATCTACGGCATAGTTCAGGGCCCGTCGAACTCTGGCATCATCAAAAGGTTCACGCTGGGTGTGCATACCTATATAGATGGTCCTCAGACTGGAATGCTGTATTACATTAACATCTTCTACACCCTCAAGTCTATCTACATCTCGAGGAGGTACTGTCACCATAGCATCAGCTTCACCTGTTTCAGTCATGACAACTCTGGTAGAGTCTTCGGGTACTATACTGAATGTCACTGTGTCCAGATAGGCATTATCTCCCCAGTAATTATCATTACGTTCCATAACTACTTCTTCTCCGCGGGTCCATTCTACAAATTCGAAAGGACCGGTACCGACAGGATTAACACCAAAATCATCGCCGTATTCTTCCACTGCCTCGGGACTGACCATAGCCACAAATTCGTGGGAAAGATGGGCCATGAGAGGAGCAAAAGGTTCATCTGTGTGAAGCCTTAGTGTATATTCATCAACGACCTCTATATCAGTAATTTCATCAATCAGGAAAGAAAATGGAGCCTCCTCATCCAAAAAGCGCTCCAGATTGAATTTGGCCGCTTCAGCATCAAAATAAGTGCCATCGTGAAACTCAACACCTTCGCGCAGATAAATATCATATTCCAGGCCATCCTCGGATACTTCATAATCTCTGGCCAGCTGAGGCACAATTTCCCCTTCTGGAGTCATATCAAAAAGGGCCTCCATAGAATGCAGCATCACCATTGCTGCTGGAGAAGATGAGGCTTCTACAGGGTCAAGTGACTCCGGATCAGAGACTATAGCAATATTCAGGTCTCCACCTTCTCGCTCAGCCTGCACTGTTCCCAGGGGCAAAACCAGTGCTACAGCCAGAATTAAACCCAGAACTAAAAACCTTTTCTTCATACTATCAGGCTCCTTTCGTTTGGTAAAATATTTATATAATCCATTATTGGGCATTGTTTTATATTCTTGATATATTATTATTTTCCTGCATTATTAGTCTAAATTAATTTACTAAAAAATATCCTCCCGGTAAAAATTTTATGCCGGGAGAAATTTATAAACTAATTTTCAACATTACTTTTCTGGGCAGTATTTACCACATCCATAGACACAACCTCATCTTTATCACTTAATCTGACCACTTTCACACCCTTGGTATTGCGGCTAAAGCGAGAAATTTCATCAACTGAAATTCTTATAATTTTACCATTTTTGGTGATAAAAAATAGATCCTGACTTTCATCATCACCAACAACCTCTGCTTCCGTAAGCCTACCAATTTCTTGCGAAAGATTGGAGGTAAATAGACCTTTTCCTCCGCGTTTCTGAAGGCGATATTCTGCTAGAGAAGTTCTTTTTCCGTATCCTTTGTCAGTTATGACGAAAAGGTCATCACCACTGCCAGCTTTGTCCATAGCTATAACCCTATCATCATTTTCCAATCTGATTCCTCTTACACCATAAGAATTTCTGGCGGTACTTCTTATTTCTTTTTCCGAAAAACGGATAGCCTTACCATTACGGGTTACTAAAAATATTTCATCCTCACCACTGGTTTTTTTCACTTCTACCAGTTCATCATCATTCATCAAATTTATTGCTTTTAAACCCGAATAATTTGAATCATATTTACTCAATGCTGTTCTTTTAACCTGACCTTTTTGGGTAGCCATTACCAAATATTCATCTTTAGCAAAACTTTCCAGAGTCAGCACTCCACTAATTTTTTCATCCTCTTCCAGAGATAGCAGATTAATAATAGCAGTACCTCTCGCAGTCCTGCCAGCCTGAGGAATTTGATATCCTTTTAGTTTATACATATTACCCTTATTGGTAAAGAATAAAAATGTATCATGGGTGGATGCGGTAATCAGTCCTGTCACCACGTCATCTTCCCTAATATCCATACCTATAACACCTTTTCCACCGCGGTGCTGGCTGCGGTAAATATCAACGGGCATTCTCTTAATATAATCTCTCCGTGTGATTGAAACCACTATTTTTTCTTCCTCAATTAAGTCTTCCATCTCCAGATCAGTATCCTGATTTAAAATCTCGGTGCGTCGGGCATCATCATATTTTCTCTTTACTTCTTCTAACTCACTCTTAATTTTATTCATTAATTTTTCTTCACTATTAAGTATCGAACGTAATTCTTCAATTTTCTGTTTTAAATTTTCATATTCATCTTCTATTTTTTCTCTTTCCAGTGCTGTCAATCTTTTCAAGCGCATGGAAAGTATAGCATCTGCCTGTCTCTCAGTGAGGCCATAATTTTCCTGCAATTCCTGTGAAGCCGTATCACTATCTGGTGCTTTTTTAATGAGTTCTACAACCTCATCGATAGAATCCAGAGCTATGCGATACCCTTCCAGTATATGAGCTCTTTTTTCAGCTTTTTCTAAATCATAAGCTGTACGTCTGCGGACTACATTCTTTTGGTGTTCTAAATAATGATAAATCATCTCTTTAAGAGAAAGAAGTTGAGGTTCTCCCTCTACCAGAGCCAGCATAATAACACTGAATGTAGTCTGAAGTCGAGAATTTTTATAGAGCTGATTTAATAAAACATCCGGATTAGTACCCCGTTTCAATTCTATTACGATTCTCATACCATGTCTGTCAGTTTCATCTCTTAAATCTTTAATACCCTCTAATTCATCATTCTTAACCTGATCAGCTATCTTTTCAATAAGTTTGGCTTTATTAACCTGATAGGGTAATTCATCTACCAATATGCGGGGGGTATTGCTTTCTCTTCTCTCTATTCTGGTTTTAGCTCTCACCCGCAATTTTCCTCTGCCTGTTTTATAGGCTTTGAGAATTTCATTCTGGTTCATAATTGAACCACCGGTAGGAAAATCAGGCCCGGGTATAGAGTCCATTAACTCTTCAATTGAAACATTGGGGCGATCTATCATTTTTATTACCCCATCTATTACTTCTCCTAAATTATGAGGGGGAATACTTGTGGACATTCCCACTGCAATTCCAGCACTTCCATTGACCAGCAAATTAGGAATTCTGGCAGGTAAAACCTCGGGCTCTTCCAGAGTATCATCAAAATTGGAAGCAAAATCTACAGTATCTTTATTAATATCACGAAGCATTTCTTCACTGATGGGGGACATGCGTGACTCAGTATAACGCATGGCAGCAGCAGAATCACCATCTACAGAGCCAAAATTACCATGGCCATCTACCAGTGGATAGCGATAGGAAAAGTCCTGAGCCATCCGGACCATAGAATCATAAACAGAAGATTCACCATGAGGATGATATTTACCTAGAACTTCTCCCACTATTCTTGCCGATTTTTTGTGAGATTTATTGGATGTAATACCCAGATCTTTCATAGCATAAAGTATGCGGCGGTGAACGGGTTTAAGTCCATCTTCAACCCGGGGCAAAGCCCTGCCCACAATCACACTCATAGCATAATCTAGATAAGCACCCTTCATTTCTTCATCTATTGGAACTTTTTTAATTTTATCTGCTTCAACCATATTTTATCCCTTCCTTAAACATCAAGATTCTCAACTTCA
>CAYOFJ010000200.1:0-4100 GCA_964403065.1 uncultured Halanaerobiaceae bacterium
CTCTATTAAGTACAGCTTTGATTAGATGTTTTTCTGCACCATGTGGATATCTAGTGTCTAGAGGAACTCCATCTAAATTCTCCCAATTTTCTGCTTCTATTCTTATAGCTTCCACAGCTTCTGGTTTATTTATTTCACTAGAGACTATACCTTTTTCTGCACCACTTGCTTTCATAATCATATTTAAACCTTCGAATAAAATCTTGGTTTTTTCTTGCATTAAACGATCATCGACAGTTAAATATGGCTCACATTCAGCTCCATTTATAATTACTGTATCTATAGGCTTGTCTTCCGGAGGGGATAATTTAACATGAGTGGGAAAACAAGCTCCTCCTAATCCTACAATACCGGCTTTCTTTACTCTTTCACGAATATTTTCTTTATTTAACTGTTGATTTTCATATTTAGGTTCCAATAATTTTTCATTATTGCTTTGTCCATTATTTTCTATTAACATGCAGTCAATCATTGACCCGTCAGGGCCAGGTTTGGTAATAATTCCTTTATAAATTCCAGAAATACTGGCATGTATCAAAGCTGATAATGCTTCATCATTACGAGCAATACATTGTCCTCTTTTTACTTCTTCACCTTCAGAAACTGTCGGTTTACAGGGAGCACCTATATGCATCTGTAAAGGAATGGTAACCTTTTCAGGCAAATCCATCTCTTCTATTGGAACATCTGTAGTTAAGTGTTTTTCTTCCGGCAGGTGCACTCCTCCAATAGGAAATTTTTTTAATTCTTCCACACTTCCACCTCCACAGAAAGTAAAATAAAAAAATTAAATCTATATTTTGTTATATTTATAACGCAATAAGACATATTTTAATCAATTTAAACTTCTACGAACAAGTGTAACAAAAACAAAATTTTATGTCAAGGAAGTAAAATCAACTTAATCCTTTATGTGTTAGTAATTATAAAGATTTAATATTAAGTTATTTTATTAAACACAATTTTACTCAAATCAAAATATTTTCTTTGAAATATTCCTAATGATCTTTAATAGAAAACTATATCAAATTATTTATATAAACTCTTAAATTTTTATAATTAAGAATTATTATTTGTTTCAATATCTTCTTTTATCTGAAAAGTAAAGATATCATTTTCTTTATGTTTGTATATAGCCCCTTCTAACTTAACTGCTCCAGTACCTACTTTAAATTTGGTTGGTAAGCCAGTAACATGTTTCTTTATTATTTCTTTAGGTTTCATACCTAAAATTGAATTTACTGCTCCACTTAGCCCTAAATCACTAATATAAGCTGTACCTTCCGGTAATATTTGTGCATCATTTGTTTGCACATGAGTATGTGTGCCGAAAACACAATCAGCTTTATCATCTAAAAATCTAGCTAAAGCTATTTTTTCACCTGTTGCTTCTGCATGAAAATCCACTAATAATATATCGGCTTCCATTCTCATTGATTTGATATTTTTATCTATAACTCTGAAAGGAGAATCATGTGCCTGCATAAAAATTTGACCGATTAAATTAACAATAACAATTCTTCGTCCATTTTTTAAAAATGAACTAACTCCTCTCCCCGGAATACCAGGAGCGAAATTTAAAGGTCTAATTAACCGAGGTTCATTATCGATGAATTTATAAATATTTTTATTTTTCCAGGTGTGGTTTCCCATTGTTATACAATCGATACCATAATCAAATAATTCATTAGCAACCTTTTCAGTGATTCCAAATCCACCAGCAGCATTTTCACCATTAGCAATGACAAAATTTATATCGTGTTTTTCAACAAGATCATCCAAGTATTTTCTTACTGCTCTTCTCCCTGCTCTTCCCACGATATCACCAATAAGAAGAAAATTCATCTTTAAATATTACCACCTTACATATTAACTTTATATAAAATATGATATAAAGCAAAAAATAATATAAAAAAATTAAAAGGGCTCAAACAGCAGAGCCCTTTTAAAATTCACGGAATAAAAATTACTTTGCATATTCCACAGATCTTTGTTCCCTAATTACAACAACTTTAATTTGACCGGGATAATCTAATTTTTTCTCTATTTTTTTCGATAAATCCCGAGAAATTTTACTTGCTTTAGAATCATCAATTTTGTCTGATTCTACTATTACTCTGATTTCTCTTCCAGCTTGAATTGCATAGGAATTTTTGACTCCTTCAAAGGAACGTCCTAAATCCTCTAATTTTTCCAGACGTTTTATATAAGATTCAAGTGTTTCTTTTCTGGCACCAGGTCTGGCAGCCGATATTGCGTCTGCTGCAGCTACCAGTACAGCTTCAACTGTTTTAAACTCTTCGTCACCGTGATGTGCTTCTACTGCATGTAATACCTCATTTTTATCTTCCCCGTATTTTTTCAACACATCGATTCCTATATCTACATGAGGGCCTTCTACTTCATGATCAATTGCTTTCCCAATGTCATGTAAAAGCCCGGCCCTTTTTGCTATATTTACGTCAGCTTCTAACTCTGCTGCCATAATTGCGGCAAGTTGAGAAACCTCTAAAGCGTGCTGCAATACATTCTGTCCATAACTAGTTCTGAATTTCAATCTTCCTAAATATTTTATTAATTCTGCATGTAATCCATGTACACCACTATCAAAAGTAGCTTCTTCTCCAATTTCTTTTATATGATTATCAAGTTCTTCTTCGGCTTTTTCTACCATTTCTTCTATTCTTGCTGGATGTATTCTTCCATCCACAATTAATTTTTCTAAAGCAATTCTTGCGACTTCTCTTCTCATAGGATCAAATCCAGAGATCACTACAGCTTCGGGAGTATCATCGATTATCAAATCAACTCCAGTTAAACTCTCAAAAGCTCTAATATTTCGACCTTCACGGCCTATAATCCTTCCCTTCATTTCATCACTTGGCAGATCTACAACTGATACTGTATTTTCAGTTACATGATCAGCTGCAGAACGCTGAATTGCCATGGAAATTATCTCTCGAGCTTTTTTGTCTGCTTTTTCTCTTAATTCAGCTTCTTTTTCATTAATCTTCTTAGCATATTCATGTTCTAACTCTTCTTCTTTCTTCGAAAGTAAATAATTTCTAGCTTCTTCTTCATTCATTCCGGCAATTTCTTCTAACTTTTGTTTTTGATTTTCTTTGATTGTTTCAATCTCTTCTTCTTCTTTATTTAGCTGTTTTTCCCACTGTTCCAAATTATTTTCTTTTTCTTTTAACTTATTTTCTTTGGATTCCAAATTATCTTCTTTTTTAACTAATCTATTTTCTAAATTCTGTAATTCTGACCGTCTTTCCTGTATTTCCTTGTTTGCCTTTTCTTTTAAAGAATGTGCTTCTTCCTTAGCTTCTAGAACAATTTCTTTTCTGGTTGATTCAGCTTCCCGTTTAGCATCCTGTTTGATTTTTTCTGCTTCTTTTTCTGCTGATTGAATTCTTGCTTCTGCAATATATTTTCTAATAAAATAGCCGCCAATTAAGCCGACTATTGCTCCAATTATTGGGAGAAACCTAAATATCCCCCAGATTATCAATTCATAAATTTTATACACCTCCAGTTTTTAATAGTCTATCTATAACTTTATATCTAAAATTATTAGTATATTCGGCAAGAAATAAATGAACCTGTTAATATTTTATCTCTTTTTACTGGAAGTGTCAAGACTAACAAACTTATAGATTAATATCAGTGATTATTTTCCTGATAATTTCATCATTAAAACCTTTATTTTTAAGATATCTATATAGCTTTTCTTTAGTTTCTTTATTTTTACAATTTCTTTTATTTAGCCATTTATCTGTTAGTATTTCGGCCATTTGTTTTTCTTTATCTGGGTCCAACAAATTATTTAATTTAGTTTCAATAATTTTTTTATCTACACCTTTTTCCAGCAATTCAGCTTTAATTAAATTTTTTCCTCTTGGTTTTTTGTTAATTCTATTTTTTATCCATTCTTCTGCAAATTTTTTATCATTTAAATAACCATCATTTATTAATTCCTGTAAAATGTCCTCAATTTTTTCAGCAGAGAACCCTCTCTTAATAAGTTTATATTTAAGTTCTTTTTTAGAATTATCACGTCGAGAAAGTAAATTTAAAGATTTTTTCTTAACTTGATT
>CAYOFJ010000201.1:0-4078 GCA_964403065.1 uncultured Halanaerobiaceae bacterium
AGAGCCTCTGTGTCTGGTTTATGGCCCGAAGGCAAAATAATAGATTATCGCAATTCACCCTATGGGAATATTGTGACTGTAACCCGCCAGCAGGAGAAAAATATTTTTTATGATGGTAGACCCATCATGTCATTACCCCATCCTGATACAGCCAGACTGCAGGATTATGCTTATATGGTTGCGGGTTCACATTCCAGTCCTGAAGATGTTCTTCTGGTTGGTGGGGGAATGGGTGGTTTGATTTATTTTTTGCTGGATCATCCCCTGGAAAATCTGGTTTTTGCAGAGCTGGACCCTGAGCTGCTGCAGATAGCAGAAGAATTTGAATCTGATATAATTCAGCAGGAATTTGGCGATGAACGCACCGAAATGATAAACAGAGACGGCAGACTATACCTTAACCAAACTGAGGAAAAATATGACTTGATAATGTTAGGGGAAATAGATACCGAAACTCTGCAGACAAACCGATTTTTTACCCGGGAATTTTTTCAGCTGGCTGATGAGAGGCTGAATGAGCAGGGTATGCTGGCATTTACCCTGGCGGGATCTATGACATATCTGGGTGATGAGCTGGAACTTCTAAATAGTTCACTTTATCATACTGTGAGGGAAGTGTTTGCAGAAGCCAGACTTATTCCAGGTGAGCAAAATATTATTCTGGCTTCACAGCATGAGATTAACTTAAGTCCCGATAGGATAGCCGAAAGGCTGAAAGAGCGAGATCTTTACGGAGGGATGTTTGACTCATCTTATCTGCAATTTAGGCTGGATGAATACAGGCTGGAGGAATTTAATTCTCGATTATATGATAATCCTGCACCTATAAATCAGGATTTTGTTCCGGCTGGTTTTCTTTATGGACTGTTAAATTGGGGGCGGGCATTTGCTCCAGAAGCCCTCAGTTTTCTTTATAGCCTGGCTGAGAATTTAAGATATGTACTGTTGATAGGGTTATTAATTCTGGGTTTTTTCAGCTGGCGGCTGTTATGGCAATCAGAAAACAGCTCTGGTAATAGAATCACTCTGGCTATATCCACAAGTGGGGGGGCAGCCATGTCTTTTGACCTGTTCACGATTTTTGCCTTCCAGAGTCTTTTTGGACATATCTATCAGCTGAATGGGCTATTTATTGCTGCCTTTATGGGAGGAATGTTTCTGGGGGGGCGGGTAAGCTATAGAAAAATTATTGCTCAGAAAGACAAATTATTAAAACCTTTTTTACAGCTGGAAATTACAGTGTTTGCTCTGCTGATAATTTTTCCCCTGTTTATTTTCCTGCTGCGAGAAATTATGTTTCTGCCGGCAGCTTCAATATTGGGGGCCATATTTTGCGTGATCTTTGCAGTGATTTCAGGTGGTGTAGTGGGAGCACAATTTCCTTTAGCTGCTAATCTTTTGCCTGATAGATTACAACAGGAGGCAGGCTCAACAGCAGGGAGGCTGTATACTGCTGATCTTATTGGGGGCTGGCTGGCCGGAATGCTTGTGGGAATAATTTTATTTCCGGTGTTGGGACTTATATATACCATGTTGCTGCTGGCTATTTTGAAGTTTAGCAGCTGGCTGTTATTATATCTGGATGATAAGAAGATTAAAATTCCTGCTCTTCGCTAAAAAATTTATAATAGGCTGAAATTAACGGGCATAAAGATTAAAGCGATTTTATGGGGGTTAAAAACTGTGAAAATTAATTTGAAAAAATTAAAAGTACAGTTTTTGATTGTTGTATTATTGCTTGTTTTTTTGGGTTTGATTTTTAACATTATGAGTGAAATAAACAGTGAAGCTCAGGAGTCCTATACTGGCCTGCCTGAGATAGAGCAGGAAGAAGGAATTGCAGAAGTGATTTATCAGCGGCAGTCTGAACGAGAATTTGCGCAAGAGTCTTTATCTCAGGAGGATATTGGCCATCTTCTCTGGGCTGGTGAGGGAATAAGTGTTGATGGAGTCAGTGGACCTACCCGCACTTCTCCGTCCGCGGGGGCCACCAATCCTCTGGAATTATATCTGCTGGCCGAGAATGTGGAGGGATTATCACCGGGAATTTATAAATATAATATAGAAGATCACGATCTGGAATTGAAAACCGAAGGAGAAAAAGCCCGGGAATTGGGGCGAGCCGCTCTGGGGCAGAGAGCTGTTGCTGAAGCCCCGGGAGTTGTAATTGTGGCTGCCAATTATGAAAGAACAACTTCCACTTATGGGGAAAGAGGAATACGTTATGTTCATATAGAAGCAGGTCATGCCGGGCAGAATATATGTTTAATGGCCGAGGAAAAAAATCTTGGCTCTGTTATCATCGGAGCCTTTGAAGATGAAGGGGTAAAAGATATAATTGGAGCTGAAGCGGCAGAACCTTTATTGTTAATACCGGTGGGAAAGTAGTCAATAAATTATACTATTTTTGCAATTTGTTCTCAAAAGTTTTGTAGGTTTCCTGGTTCGGGGAACTATCAAGTACAGCGAAAATAACTTTTTCAAAAGCTTCTGTAAATCTTTCATCCTCATGTAAATAATCACTAAAGTATTCTGCTACATCCCGGTGATTATTTTGGAAAACCCCACAGCCAAAAGCACCTAAAATTAAGGCATCAACTTCTTTGAATTTTGCCAGAGATAGAATTTTTTCTATCCGTTGTTTCATGGTGGGAGAAATTTTATCTACATTTTCGGGTTCGTTGGCTTTTACAGCGCCGGCGTTTACCGCAGGAGCTGTTATAAAAGACATTTTGTAGGGGGAATTTAAAAACTCACCGTTATCTCTTCTAAATACAGGAACATCAGGTGAATAAATCATGTAGTCGAGATAAAGACTGGAACCATAGTTTTTATTGGCATTGTACATTTCATTCATCTGTTTTATACAGGGGTAGAGGGCCGAAGAGCGGGCAAGACTTTCTTCCTGAGCTCCGCTGCCTTCTAGAAATCCGCCTCCTGGATTTTTAGCAGAAGCAAAGTTAAGACAGGCAGGATTATTATACTCATGCCGGGCAGTTCGTTCTGCTGCCTGTAGTGAGCTTTCATTGTTAACTTCAATAATTGTTCTGTTCTGGAAAGTATTTGTAACTTCTGATTTTTCAACTATTTCCTGCAATTTTTGAGGCGAATAAAGCTGTGAGTTTTCCACTGCGTATTCAACCTGACCTTCTATTTGCACTTTTTCCTCGGCATCATTTAAGTAAAACCCCTGTTCAATTACTTCCAGAGTTTGGCGGGCTATTTCGGCTCTTTCTTTTCTGTTAATAGTCATCACTCCTCTATGAATTTGGTTTTTCTCCAAAAACAGCTGGTAAAATTGCCATATTTACTATATAATCAGGTCTGTTTATATCCTCAATTGCCGGGGTATATAAAGGATTGGAGGCTATGAAGCTATGTGATACTAGTAATTTTTGGAAACCTGGTTCATAACTATGGCCAAAAAATTGTGCCCCGGTTTAGGATGTGCGGGGCTGAGCGAAATCTCATGGATGACCTTTTGCGAAGTAAGCGCTATTTTTGCTTTATTTTATGATAATATTAAGAGAATCAGAATGCAAATAAAAGTAATCTGCAAATAATGCTTGAATTATAATGGTAAATAAGTTAAAATGTATATCGGACGGTGAAGATACATCAGATAAAAATATAGATTTAAACTTTCATTACAATCGTGGAGAGGTGACCGAGTCTGGCTTATGGTGCATGATTGGAGATCATGTGTAGGCCTTGCTGCCTACCGAGGGTTCGAATCCCTCCCTCTCCGCCATTTTATAATTAAGATGAATTTTAATTTCACCGACAAAAAGTGTGGCCGCACTAGACGGGGTGGTAGCGGTGCCCTGTAACCTGCAAGCCGCTAAGCAGGGTCGAAGGCCGCTCTGAGGATCTTTCCCTTGGAGGTCAGGCCCTGATAAGTGGTGATGACAGTCGGGTCTCACGCAATGGAGCTCTGTGAACCCCGTCAGGTCCGGGAGGAAGCAGCGGTAAGCAGCTGTCTCCATGTGCCGTGAGGGTGCCTGGCTCGAGCTAACTGTCAGGGTAACGCTCCGGTGGAGGATTTCGAAGGCGGTGTGCGGCCCTTTTTAATATTTTG
>CAYOFJ010000202.1:0-4059 GCA_964403065.1 uncultured Halanaerobiaceae bacterium
AATATTTCTTTATAATAGATAAATTACCTTCTTGAAAAATTATCCATATGAATTTAGGTAATTTCTGCAGTTAAATAAAAATAGATAGAAATTTTTCCCACTGGCATAAAAAAATAAACCCCCGAAATTCCGGGGGTATTCTGATCTATTTTGTACTGACAGAAAGTGCTGAATGAAAGGAAAATAATTAATCAGGTTCGGTAGATCTGAAAGTTGATTTAGAGTAGTTAAGTTTTTGGTAATAATTTGAATTTAAAGCAGAAATCCCATGAAGAGATTTGCCAGCGAGAAATATATCACCAGGCCGGTAATATCTTTGAGAGTGGTGATTACCGGGTCAGAACCGGCTGCCTGGTCGAAGTCCAGTTTATAAAGAATGAACGGGATCAAAAATCCCAGGGTGCTGGCTATGGTAACTGTTAGAGTAAGAGAAATACCTACAGTCAGACCAAAACGAGGTATGCCCTGCCAGAAATGGGCTATTAGCCCTGCCAGCACTCCCAGCATAACACCCATGGTAGCACCTACAGTTAATTCTTTTAGTAAATAGCGAGCAAAACGTCTTACGTTTATCTGTCCCAGCGCCAGGGCCCGGGCGAAAATTGTGGAGGATTGAGTTCCGACATTTCCTCCCATATCCATGATGACGGGAATGAACACCGCTAAAGCGGCGATGGCTTCCAGGGTTTCTTCAAATCCGTCGACGACTGCGCCAGCAAGCAGACCTCCGGCCAGAGCTATTAACAAAAAGGGTATTCTAACCTTCCAGATATCTGGGAGCGAGCCTTCTATCATGGTTCTGCTTCTTACAGCTTCGTTGGCCCGCAGTGTGCCTAAACCTGCCATTTCAAATATATCTTCTGTGGTTTCTTCCTCCATGATTTCAGCTGCATCATCTATGGTTATAAGCCCTACCAGTCTATTTTCATGGTCGACTACGGGGACATCCAGCAGATCCTGTTCCTGCAGCAGACGCGCTGCCTCTTCCTGATCCAGATCAGTATCTATCATTATTGGTTCGTCATTCATGATCTCTTCAACTTTTTTGGAAGGATCGGAAAGCACAAGTTCTTCCAGACTGATAACCCCTGTTAAGATTCTAGTTTCATCGGTTACATAAAGATTATAAATATCCTCGCGTAATTCTTTCATTTTTCTCAACTTTTCAACTGCTTCATCTACCGTGGTTCCCTGACGAACTCTTACATATTTAGGCGTCATAATTCTGCCGGCAGTTTCTTCTTTATAACCCAGCAGCTCTGAAGTTTCTTCGCGTTTTTCCGGAGAAAGCTGATTGAGAAGTCTTTTGGCGACTTTGGCTGGCAGCTCATCCAGGAGCCGGACCCTATCATCAGGAGCCAGATTTTTAAAAGTCTCAGCAGCTTCCGTTTCAGCGAAGTCGGAAATCAGCACCTCCTGTAGTTCCAGATCCAGTTTTTCAAAAACCTGTATAGCCAGATCCTTTTCCAGGAGTCTAAAACAGACAACTCTATTTTCCGGATCCAGCTCCTGCATAAGCTGTACCAGATCGACCAGATCTTCTTCATTGAGCAATGTCTTCAATTTTTTTATTTCATCTTCATTGATGAATTTTATTACTCTGTTATAAATGGTTTTAGTTTCCGGCATAATTTTGACCTCCTCTTTGTTTTTTGGATAGCTGAAAATATCGGTTTATATGCCTGATTTAAACTTTTAGTTTAAGCTGGCAGCAAAACTCGAAGTCATATATTTTTCACCTCCTCTAATTTTTAGAGTATATATTAAGTATTGCAAGCTATAAAGCTATTTGATAAGGAAAATTTTTCGCAGCCGCTTCAGCTCCCTGGCCAAACAAATAGTGTCCCCGGCTCAGTATCTGCCGGCCTGAGCGTAAGCTCAGGGAAGAGTTTTCGCAAAGGAAGCGCTATTTTTTGGCCGAAGAATAAACCTAAACATAGGTAAAATTTTCCTGAACAGAGTCTTATAGCTTTCAATGACAAGGCATTATGAACATGAATTAAAACAGGATTTTACCAGCTGATTTGGAAATGAGCCAAAAATATAAAAGGCCTCCCTCACGGGAAGCCTTCGATAGCTGTTGAAAATTTATCCAACAGTATTCGAATCTCCTCGTCAGGGATTTAGCTCTGCGTGGCGTAGATGAAAAAGTTTCTTCCATCAGCCGCTTTAGACCCCCCTTAAGCCGGGTGGGTCATCTTTACCTGTTGGCATCTCTCGATGTTTCCAGGCAGCAGCCTGTTTCCACACATGAACCTCACTTAACAAGATTTTATGTTATTTTCGTATCTTTCTATTTCTGTAAGAATTATAACAGAATAATAAGCTCTATGTCAAGACAGATAGAGCATCTGAAAAATAAGTTAAAAGTCGGATAGGAAGAAGCAGGGATTTCTTTAAAAGTTCAGAAATATATTATAAGCTTAATTTTAATTTTTATGATTACTTTAACTTATTATTTTATTGGATTTACAGATTAATGAAAATAATTTGGGGGGATACATATCGAATTTTCTCAGCAAAATTCAGATCTTGATTATGACCAGCCTGTTGAAATTCAGCCGGGTGTATACTGGGTGGGTTATGCTGACCATGAATATCAGCTTTTTAGCAATCCCTATCTTTTGGTTGAAGAGGATGAAGCGGTATTGTTTGATGGAGGCAGCAGGCCTGATTTTAGTGAGGTTATGGTTAAAGTGCTGCTGGCAGGAGTTGATCCGGGGGAGATATGTGCGCTCATTTACCATCATTATGATGCTGATTTATGTGGGAGTGTGGCCAATCTGGAGGATATGATTGCCAATGAGGATTTGAAAATTATTTCCCAAAAATATAATAATTACTATATAAATTATTATAATTCACAGTCACCCAAACTCTGTATAGATGAGGATCTTGGCGGCAGCTGGAATTTCAGCAGTGGAAGAGAGCTGAAATTTATTCACACCCCCTATCTGCATACACAGGGAAATTTTATCACCTATGATGCTGAGAGCGGAATACTTTTTACCAGTGATTTATTTGGCAGCTATGATGACAACTGGGATCTATTTTTGGAGATGGATGAAGAATGTTTGGAATGCAGCAATACTGATGACTGTGTCCTTTATGAAGAATGTCAGTTTACCGGTTTTATTACTTTTCATGAGGATTTAATGCCTTCATTTAAGGCGCTCACTTATTCTCTGGATAAAATAATAAACCTTATGCAGGAGCAGAAGGTTAAAATAATTGCGCCCCAGCATGGAAGGATTATTAGGGGAAAAGATAAAATTTGGCGCATGATAAATATGTTATATAATCTGGAAAAAGTGGGGATAGATAGAATACTGGCCGGGGAGGAGCTGTAAATGGACATTGAGCAGGAAAAATTAAAAGAAATACGTGAACTTTACCGGGAGCTGTTGGAAAATAAGGCGTCCAGGCGTGATGAAAAGCTTAATTCCCGGCTTTTGCAGAATATTATCGAACAGTTCGTAAATTTATATGATGAACTGGAGGCTAAAGAAAAAGAAATCAGAGAAAAAGCAATCAGGGATCCTCTCACGGGAGTTTATAACAGGATAACTTTTGACGAATCACTGAAACAGGAATTAGAGGAGGAGAGGCGCTATAAAGACAGCATTTTTTCTTTGATTATGTTTGATATCGACCACTTTAAACATGTTAATGATGAATATGGTCATCCTGCTGGTGATAGAGTTCTGCAGGAGCTGGCAGAGCTGGTACAGAAAAAGGTGCGTAAGGTTGATATTTTTGCCCGCTGGGGTGGGGAGGAATTTATAATTCTGGCTCCCAGAACTGATAGTAAACAGGCATATCAGACGGCTGAGAGATTGAGGAAGAGTATAGAGGAATATAATTTTATCTCCGAAGAAAATATCACCTGTAGTTTTGGAGCTGCCCAATATAAGCAGGGAGAAAGTGAAGAAAATTTGCTGGAAAGAGTTGACCAGGCTCTGTATAAGGCTAAGAAAAGTGGTCGCAATCAAACTATATCTGCCGAATCAATGCGAGAGGAAAAAGTCTAAAACAGCAGTTAATTTTTCGTCTGTCTAA
>CAYOFJ010000203.1:0-4048 GCA_964403065.1 uncultured Halanaerobiaceae bacterium
ATGATCTTACAATTGAATTAAATTCTAATATATAATATAATTATTAAAATGAGAGAATATAATATTTTCGAGAATCGATTTTTTATAATTTACTTGATTTTTCTAAGGTGGTTAATATGAGTGAGAAATACAATGTAATAACCTACGGTTGTCAAATGAATGAACACGATTCGGAAAAAATTTCCGGTATGCTAGAAAATATGAACTATGAACCAGTTGAAAATCCGGAAGAGGCTGATATAGTAGTGATTAATACCTGTCTTATAAGAGAAAATGCCGAACTAACAGTATATGGTAAGGTGGGAGCTCTTAAAAAATTGAAAGAGGAAAACCCTGATATGGTGCTGGCAGTGGGAGGATGTATGATGCAGAAAGATGAGCCAGCCGAAAGACTTTATCAAAAACATCCCCAGGTAGATATTATTTTTGGCACTCATAATTTGCATAGAATTCCAGCTTTAATAGAACAGATTAAGTCAGGAGAAGAACAGATTATCGAGATCTGGGATGAACCAAAAGCACCTGATGAAGATACACCAGTAAAGAGAAAAAACGATTTTCAGGCCTGGGTTACTATAATTAAAGGTTGCGATAATTATTGTAGTTATTGTGTGGTGCCGTATGTAAGAGGCCCAGAAAGAAGTCGTTCTAAGAATAAAATTATTCAGGAAGTTAAAGAACTTGCAGCAGAGGGAGTGAAAGAAATCACTCTGCTAGGACAAAATGTAAATGCCTATGGACAGGATTTAGAAAGAAATTATTCTTTTAGCCAATTGTTGGGAGAATTAACTGAAATAAAATTTTTACAACGAATTCGATTTATGACCTCCCATCCTCGAGATTTTAATGAGGATATTATCAAAACTGTTACCAAAAATAAGAAACTCTGTTCTCATTATCATCTTCCTGTACAGTCTGGAAGCAGTAAAATATTAGAACGGATGAACCGTGGTTATACTAGAAATGAATATCTAGAATTAATTAATAAGATACGAAACATTGATCCGGGGGCATCTATAACTTCTGATATCATTGTAGGATTTCCTGGTGAAACCGAAGAGGATTTTCAAAAAACTCTAAGTCTTGTGAGAAAATGTCGTTTTGATATGGCTTTTACTTTCGCATATTCATCTCGTCCGGGAACTGCTGCCGAAAATATGGAAAAGGAAGTCGATTCAGAAGAAAAAAAAGCAAGGCTTCATAAATTGATGGAAGTCCAGAATAAAATCAGCAAAGAAAAGAATAAACAACTAGTCGGTGAAAAACTTGAAGTATTAGTAGAGGGGGAAAGCAAAAAAAATTCAGATAATTACAGTAGTCGTACTGAAACTAATAAACTAGTAATAGTTCCCGGCAAACCAGAGCTGAAAGGCAAAATAATCCCGGTGGAAATTACAGAAGCTGGAAGTTGGACTTTATATGGAAAAATATTATATGATAACTAAATATTTTTAGTTAAGCTATATTTTTGCAATAAATTATAATAAATTTTTCAAAATATGGAAACTAACTTTCTGAGATATAAAGAGGTATTTCAACTAAATTTACTATAAAATTATTTTTTTGAATTTATCCCCCGTATATTGCTTATGACACTTTAAATTTTAGAGTTTTTGAGGTGATTTCATGTCGGAAGAACTGACTCCAATGATGAAACAATATAAAAGTTTAAAAAATGAATATGATGACAGCATTTTATTTTTTAGACTCGGAGATTTTTATGAGGTTTTTGAAGAAGATGCTAAAATTGCTGCCAGGCTTTTAGATATTGCTCTTACTTCCCGTAATAAAGGAAATGAACAGGACATACCTATGGCTGGGGTCCCTGCTAATTCTGCTTCATCTTATATTGCCACCTTAATTGAAAACGGTTATAAAGTTGCTATCTGTGAACAGATGGAAGATGCTTCAGAAACTTCAGGTTTGGTAGAAAGAGACGTAATAAGAGTTATAACACCGGGAACGGTTATTGAAGATGAAATGTTGCCTGACAATAAAAACAATTATTTAGCCGCTCTAAAAAAATATAAAGAGGAATACGGTTTTGCTTTTCTCGACATTTCTACCGGTGATTTTTCTTTGACAGCAGTAAACAATTTTACCACAGCTATTGATGAAATTGATAGATTGGAACCCAGTGAAATAATAATTGCAGGAGAATTAAGAGAAAACTCTTCCTGGAAATACCTGGAAAGAAATAGTCAGTTTAAATATACTAATAATTCAGATATCAAATTAAATAAAGCTAGAAAACTTTTAAAAAAATTTTTTGATATAAATTCTTTACAGGCTTTTGGCTGCGAAAACATGAATGCTGGACTTTTAGCAGCAGCCGAAATTATAAAATATTCTCAGGAAACTCAAAAACAGGCTCTTGACCATATAACCAAACTTTCTCCGTATTATGTTAATGATTATATGGTTTTAGATTCTGCTACCAGACGCAATTTAGAGTTATGTGAAACTATAAGAGAAAAGAAAAAATCCGGATCTTTAATATCAATTTTGGATAAAACTGTAACCTCCATGGGTTCAAGATTACTTCGCAAATGGGTTAACCAACCTTTATTAGATGTTAAGGCAATTAGAGAAAGACACAGGGCAGTTGAAGAATTACAAAAAGATTATGTAGGAAGTAAAAAACTACAAAATATTCTTTCTGAAGTTTATGACCTGGAAAGACTACAAAGCAAAATAAGCTATGAATCAATAAATCCTCGTGATATGGGAGCTTTAAGGTCTTCTCTGCAATTAATTCCTGATTTAAAAGAGGCTCTTGCTGATTATGAAAGTGAATATTTGAATAAAATAGCTGATAATATGGATTTAATGAAGGAGTTAAAAGCAGAATTGGAACATGCCCTGGTGAAAGAGCCCCCTCATTCTCCCAAAGAGGGGGGATTAATTAAAACGGGTTATAATGAAAAACTTGATAACCTGAGGGAAAACCGTCAGGAAGCTAAAGATTGGATAGCAAAATTACAGCCCCAGGAAAGAGAAAGGACAGGTATTGATTCTCTCAAAGTTGGCTTCAATAAAGTTTTTGGTTATTATATTGAAGTTACTAATGCAAATTTGGATAAGGTTCCCGAAAATTATACAAGAAAGCAAACTCTCAGCAACAGTGAAAGATATATAATTCCAGAGCTGAAAGAGAAGGAAGCTGCTGTATTGGGGGCAGAAGAAAAGATAAATGATTTAGAATACGAAATATTTTGTGAACTGAGAAATTCTGCCAGAAAAAACTTAAATGAGCTTAAAATAACAGCAAAACAAGTTGCTCGCCTTGATGTTCTTTTGTCATTAGCCCAGGTATCTTTAGAAAATGATTACTGCAAACCGGAAATGGCTGAAAATAATGTAATCTCCATAACTAGTGGTAGACATCCTGTAGTAGAAGAACTGGTAGATGTTGATTTTGTTCCGAATCATACCACTTTGGACAGAAAAAATAACAGATTTTTAATTATTACAGGTCCTAATATGTCCGGTAAGTCTACTTATTTACGTCAGGTAGCACTTATAACTCTTATGGCGCAAATAGGGTCTTTTGTTCCTGCAGATGCAGCAAATATCGGTATGGTTGATCGTATCTTTACTAGAGTAGGGGCCAGTGATGATTTATCTACTGGCCAGAGTACATTCATGGTGGAAATGAATGAGGTTAGTAATATTGTAAATAATGCTACTGAAGATAGCTTGATTATATTAGACGAAGTGGGTAGAGGCACCAGTACTTATGATGGGCTTAGTATTGCTTGGGCGGTAAGTAAATATATTAATGATCCCAATAAAATCGGAGCCCGAACACTTTTTGCTACACATTATCATGAATTAACTGAGCTAGCTAAAAATGAAGAAGGTGTTAAAAATCTTAATGTAGTTGTAGAAGAGGAAGAAAATGATATACAATTTATGTATCATATCGAACCTGGTTCTGCTGAAGAAAGTTATGGAATTGAAGTTGCAAAACTTGCTGGTCTACCGGAGGAAATAATAGAAGAAGCCAGAGCCATGCTGGTGCAGCTGGAAAGAAAGCAGCAATATT
>CAYOFJ010000204.1:0-4042 GCA_964403065.1 uncultured Halanaerobiaceae bacterium
TATTACTACAATATCATATCTGAAATCTGTCTTGAAGGCTCAGAAACATTATAGGTTTTGATCTAAAAGTTCAAGAACACTTTTTATTTGAATATAACCACTCTTATTTTTGAAGTTTTTAAATATAACTTTAAAAAGCTTATAATCTTCCTCTTCATCCAGAGTCAATCTATAATCTCTGCTCAACCACCCTGGAGGGTCATATTCAAAAACAGAAAATTCATCTCCATTATCCTCATAAATATAATAAGTGACATGTTCCCTTTGATAGTCTTTTCTTGCTTTCTGCTGTAATTCCAATAAAGTTTCACTTTTAATAACTTCCCCTGTTACCCCCCGTGGTATTTTATCAGATCTGTGTACACAATCATAGCTCTGTTCAACCAGTATTTCAATAAATTCATCCATCAATTTATAATCTACAAGAGGACAATCAGCAGTAATTCTACATATAACATCAGCAGGGTTTTCCTTATAACAATCATAAAATCTTCCCAGCACATCTTCTTCTGAACCGCGGAATATACTGATATTTTTATCGTTAGCCCATTCTAAAATTTTATCATCACTTGACTTTTTACTTGTAGCAACAATTATATCATCAATATATTCAGAATGACTTAATCTATCTACTACGTGTGAGAGCACCGGTTTCCCTGCTAAATCCAGCAATACTTTGCCTGGTAGCCTGGTTGAACCCATCCGAGCTTGAACAATTGCATTTACTCTTTTTCCCTTGTACATTTATATCACCAGTCTATATCAGATAATTCTAAAGCTTTTTCAGCCGGGATGTCTACTTTAGCTTTATTACCTAATAAATCATCCATCATCTTAGGTGCTAATCCTTCAGCAGGTCGAATTACCTTAACTTTATCCTCTGAAATTATTTCGCCTTCTTTCACCTCTTTGGCAGAATGAATTGATCGACGCGCACTTGTCCGGGACGTTTCCTTTTCAGATTCTGTGGGTTCTTTATACTTACTGCCTTTAACATCTTCAGCCAGACGAATTAACTTTACCATCTCTTTCAATTCATCCGGTCTTAAAGCAAAAGAATGGTCCGGTGTATCAAGATCCTTATCAAGAGTGAAATGTTTTTCTATGACTTTTGCTCCCATGGAAACAGCCATGGCAGGGATCACGGGGGTTTCAGTATGATCAGAAAATCCTACAGGAAAGCCAAATGTCTTTTCCAGGGTTTCTAGAACCCTTAAATTCACTTCCTCTTCCTCGGTAGGATATCTACCCACACAGTGAAGAATGGCCAGCTTTTCATTATTTTCATTTGTTATCGTTTGTACAGCTTCTTCAATCTCGCCCAGTGTTGCCATTCCAGTAGAAAGAACGATAGGTTTATTGGTCATGGCTATTTCTTTCAAAAACGGTAGATATGTAAGATCTCCAGAAGCAACTTTAATAAAGGGGGCATCAACCTCGACCAGCCAGTTGAGCTTTTCGTAATCAAACACACTGGAACAGAATATTATATCCTTTTCCTTACAATACTCATTTAATTCATGATGCCATTCATAGGGCAGTCCATATTTATCTAAAGTTTCGTGAGCATCTCTATCTCTAGAAACAAGAGAATCACCTTCATAGGACTGAAATTTCACCGCATCTGCTCCGGCTTCAACTGCTACATCTACAAGCTCCTTGGCCTGTTCAAAATCTCCACCGTGATTTGATCCTGCTTCAGCAATTACAAAAGTTCTTTCCCCACCAATTAGATTATCTTTAATATTAAATTCTTTCATATCAATTTCCCCTTAAGTTGATATTTGTTTATAACATGCTTCACTTTTTCAATCACAGTTTCTACCTGCTCATCTGTCATCTTGGGATAAAGCGGAATAGTAATAATCCTTTCGTATAACTTTTCTGCTTTAGGGCATAGTCCTTTTTCATAGCCCAATTGCTGATAATAGGGATGATAATATACAGGTATGTAATGAACATTTACTCCTAAATTTTTATCATATAATTCTTCGAATATTTTCTCTCTACCAACCTTTAATTTTTCCAGTACCAATTGAATAACATATAAATGCCAGGAGGATTCAACATCATCTTTTTGATAGGGGATTTTTAAGCCTTCCAGATCTGCAAATGCTGCATTATATTTCCGAGCAATTTCTCTTCTTCTCTGCAGAAACCTATCAGCCTTCACCATTTGGCTCATACCCAGAGCACACTGTATATCTGTTATTCTATAGTTATATCCCAGCATCTGCTGCTCATGATACCAGGGCCCGTCTGTGTCATTCATATATTTACTCTCATCTTTGGTGATGCCATGGGTTCTAAATTTAATTAGTTTCTCGTAAATCTCTTTGGAATCAGTTGTAATCATACCGCCTTCACCGGTAGTAATGTGTTTAACCGGATGAAAGCTGAAAATAGTCATATCGCTCAGACTGCCTATTTTTTCATCTCTGTAAGTTGCCCCTAGCGCATGAGCTCCGTCCTCTATAACAGTCAGGTCATATTTTTGGGCGATATTGTTAATTTCCTCTAAATCACAGGGCTGACCTGTATAATCCACAGGAATTATTGCTTCTGTATTTTCTGTTATCTTGTTTTCTATGCTGGCAGGATCGATATTATATGTATCCGCTTTGACATCGGCAAAAACTGGTGTGCCCCCCTGGTATAAAACACAATTAGCGGAAGCAGCAAATGTAATAGGTGTGGTTATTACTTCATCGTCCTCACCTATACCGGCTGCAAAACTGCAGGCATGCAGGGCGGCTGTGCCGTTAGCTACAGCCACAGCATACTCAGCATCAACATAATCAGCGAACTCATCTTCAAATTCATCAATCCTGGGCCCGGTTGTGATAAAATCACTTTTTAATGCTTCTGTTACTGCCTCAATATCATCTTCTTCTATCCACTGACCGCCATAGGGTATAAATTCATCAGTCATAGATTCAGCTCCTTCAGTTTATTTCTCATCTCTTCGATACTCAGCCACTTATCATTATTGCCGCTGCTGTATTCAAATTCTTCCTGAACACGCCTGCCATCTTCATGATTTGCTTTATCCCACCAGCTGTATTCGGGTTCTATGATATAATAATCATCAAACTCCAGTGTATGCCGGGAATCAGCCTGAGTTATCATCACTTCGTGTATCTTCTCACCCGGTCTAATTCCCACTTCTTCCAGCTCACATTCAGGAGCTATGGCTTTGGCCAGATCAGTAATTTTCATGCTGGGAATCTTAGGCACAAAAATTTCTCCACCTTCCATTTTCTCAAAAGCCTTAAGTACCATTTTAACGCCGTCGTCAAGTGAAATCCAGAACCTGGTCATTCTTCTATCCGTTATAGGAAGTTTACCTGTTTCCTTCTGTTCCTGAAAGAAGGGAATTACACTTCCGCGGCTGCCCATTACATTGCCATATCTCACCACTGAAAAGCGAGTTGGTTTATCACCCACATAGGCATTACCGCCGGTAAACAACTTGTCAGAACACAATTTGGTTGCTCCATACAGATTAACAGGAGCAGCTGCTTTATCTGTGCTGAGGGCGACAACTCTTTTAACCCCCTTATCTATAGCAGCATTGATCACATTTTGAGCACCCATAACATTAGTTTTGACAGCTTCAAATGGGTTATATTCACAGCTGGGAACCCTCTTTAGTGCAGCAGCATGAACCACATAATCGATGCCATCAAAAGCTCGATAGAGGCGGTCTTTGTCGCGAACATCCCCAATAAAGAATCTCAATCTGCTGTCATCATTAAATTTTTCTCGCACTTTAGCCTGTTTTAATTCATCCCGGCTAAATATTACTATTTTTTCAGGCTCATAATTATTTAATATGTATTGAGTGAATTTTTTTCCGAAAGAGCCGGTGCCACCGGTGATCAATAATGTTTTGTCATCTAGCATTATAATAAATTCCTCCGCTTTATTTATTCGCTTTTGCCAGTGATCTAAACGCCACATTATTCTGCATTAATTCCTCATAACTACCCTCAGCCACTATTCTTCCCTTATCCATCATATAAAGGCGATCACAATTTTC
>CAYOFJ010000205.1:0-4037 GCA_964403065.1 uncultured Halanaerobiaceae bacterium
AGCCAGATTCATACCGATACTCGCTCGCACAGCATTTAAAACCAATTCTTTGCGCACATCACCTTCTGCTTCCGCTACTTCCGGGGGAACCCGATCTGAATCAGCTGTGGTCAGGCGCATATATTCAACACCGAGCGGTACACCTGACATAATTTCTACCCAGCCCCCACCGTTAAAACCCCAGGCTAAAGAATTATCATAGCTCAAACTTATATATTCTTCGTCTTCTCCCTCTCCATTGAAAGGCTCTTCAATAGTCTGGTCCAATCTATCATCAAAAAAGTATAGATAGGAAGTTTCAGCATATATACCAAAATTCAGGGCTTCTGCAGAGGTAGAAAAAATACCAGCAGCTGCAAAAATAATCAGTATAATCAATGTAATAAATTTATACCTCATGTTAATACCTCCACCTATTTTTATGGAATTCCACGCTAAAACATAGATTCCCTGCTTTTTCCCGGAATTTATACAGTATTTGAGTAATTAGACCCAATCAAGCTGGAAAATATCAGACTTCTTTAAGGCTTTTGCTGTTTAACTTTGATTATAGACCTTCTCTATCAATCATCACTTCATAAACCTCTGTCTCACCATCTTCGGCTTCTATTCTGATTTCAAAAACAGTCTGAGTACCGGTATCTCCCAGTTCAATCAGGGAAGAATAAGTTCTATCATCTATCTGTTCATGTTCCTCATCTTCTGTTATTTCTAAATGTGCTCTAACATCCTGTAAAGTAACAATAAATTCCAGACGTTCCACCCTGGACTCTACATCACCACGGAAGGTTTGATTATACTCACTCAGGTCAACTTCATCTCCTTCCTCGGTTGTACCATCAATTTCATCATCTATATTATCCACAAAAGCTTCTATATTTTCCAGGTCAGAAGCAGGTTCAACTTCCACTGTTAAACTCTCCGTAATTTCCCGATCGACAGTGGCAAATTCTACCTGATAAACACCGGATTCATGCTCGACAAAATTGAAATGAGCTGGTTCCCCATCTGATCCTGTAACATCAGTCTTACCAGCCAGATCAGCAATTCCATCTTCCTCACTCACCTCGATACCTGCCAGGCTTACTCTATTGCCGAATTCATCCAGAGCTTCCACAGATATTACGCCTTCTTCTCCGGCAGCCACCGGACTATAACTGGCGTCGAGTTCAGCGACATCACCCGGAATAACTTCTATATGGGCAGTATCGTCATCATCATCGCTTTCAACTTCAATTGCATCATTGACACTTTTAACAGCTTGTAAACTTTCTAAATCATCAAAAACCACCATTTCGTCTGAACCTGAAGCCAGGCTCACGGATTCTGTGAAGGTGACATCCTGATCTCTGGCAAGGGCGTCACTATCTATGGTCATACTAATCAGCTGCTCACCCGGGCCGGCCCCAACATTACTTACATTCACGGCTATTTCCTCAATTTCTTCCCCGGCATCAAACTCATATGAATCATGCTCTATGTCGACCTGAAAATCTACTTCCGGCTCGATCACAACCAGTTCAGTATCTTCGTCATCATCACTATCAACTCTAATTTCATCATGTCCGGCATCACCGGGTGATGTATTCCACTGTAAAGTGATTGTTTCTTCGCCTCTACCAACCATGGTGAATTCTTCCCGGTCTACTTCCCAGTCGTGAAAATTATAAAGTGAAATATCCCGTATACCCATATCTTCGCCGGCTTTTGTAACCAGAACTTCTACTTCCAGTATTTCTCCGGCCGTAATGGGATCATTGGTATCCACAATTTCCACTGCAAAGAATTCTGAATCCTGTACTACTATCCTGGTTCTCTCATAATCATCTCTGGTTGTCACCACAACAGGCCCCCCCGGTTCTGCATTAACGGGAATCTGCAAATCTTCTATCTCGGCAGTCCTGGTTTCATTTCCCGGCACTGTAAAGTTGGATTCACCGCCAATTACGGGGGGATAATCATCACTCCACCTTTCAACTTTAACCAGCACGTCCTGTCCACCATCTTTACTTCTGGTATTGGTAATCTCAGCATGCAGGTCAAAAGTTTCCCCTATTTGCAGCTCCAGCACATCATCATCTCCATTAACTTCCGGTTCCGGTATATCTGTAATGGCAAAAAATGCCTCTTCCGGATCCTCAACATTCATAAGCAGGCGCACATCTTCTGTAACTCCTTCCACCGAAATAATTAGTTCATGACGGGTTTTTCGCAGCAGGGAAACAGGCACATCGGCCTCCCCCCGGGAAAATTCCACATAATCAGCAAAAACCTCACCCTCCTGAACACTTTTCACTTCTACCTTCCTTTCCCCGCTCAATTCATCGCCCTGACTGTTTTGAGCCTGCCTGATTCTCAACTCAAATTCTTCTCCCGGCTCCACCGGATCATCCCTGTGGACCTGCATGCCGGAAAGATCAGCCAGATTTACAGCAGCTTCCTCCTCTTCTCCCTCAAAAGCCGGAAAAGCCAGTCTATAATTATCTTCCCCTACAAAATTCTCGGAAGCCGGCAGCTCCAGCTTAAAATAAAGCATACTTGTAAGATAGTCTTCCTCTGCAGGTTTTTTCTGGAAATCCCGGGCCAGTGCACTTTCCTCCTCGAACTCCAGGTCCAGCCTGCCCCCTGCAATATCTTCGTCAATATCTTCGTACTCATGCTCATACTCAACCCACAATTTTTCTGACTCTACCGGTCCATCAGAATCAGCATATCTACCTGCCAGCTCTTCCAGCACCGATCCTGTCAGCTCATAACGAATCTCACGTATATTTTCTCCCATATCATTTTTATCCTCTGGAGGCACAGCAGCCCCTGCTGCAAAATTAAAGGGCTCCATAGGCACCGAAACATTAACAGTTTCCCCGGGAGCAATCTCTACATCTTCCCTGATACCTGACCCCAGAATCAGCCACTCTTCTTCAGTTACAGATGTCTGCTCTGTCCCCATTTCACTCTCTCCCAGGGCCAGCAGTATAACCCGATATTCATCTTCGGCAGGCAGCGAAACCTCTACATTGAGCTCCTCTCTGTCGGTATCGGCAAAAATAAAGTTCTCGGTAAATTTTCGCTCATTATCCCTTTCTATAATTACCCGGTATCCGGCCAGATGATGGAGGACATATTCAACCTCACGCCCCAAATAGTTTGTGGAAAAATCACTGGTTTCTCCGGGCGAAAAATCAGCCGAATCATTGTCGCCCAAAACAGTAAGATCTGCTGCAGGTGCTGGCTGCACAAAAGTAAACAGCAGTGAGCCGGGTTGGGCAGTATCTCCGGCAGCTTCTTCACTGCTTGCGGAGAAAAAATCACACCCGGCAGCCCCTATAGCTACAAGCAGCAGCACAAAAATTAATACCGCCAGCTTTTTCCCTGTTTTCTTATTCCCTTGTTGAATATTCGTCATGAAAAATCATCCTCCATTAATTTAAGTATCATCGACCGAATACCGATTAAAATAACCGGAGTACAATTGGTGGTGCGGTCATGATATTATAAAAATATTATCAAATTAATTATTCCTCCAGATTGAAACACTCCTTTTAATTACCATTCAGGGTCGATCTCCATATCACCTTCATCATCTTCTGGAAATTTATCATCATGACCTTCTTCGTCATCTTCTTCCTCCTCATCGTCATAATCATCCGCCTCATCCTCCGTTTCTTCCTCAGGTATTACGGGTTCCTCAATGATATCCTCTTCGGCAACATCCTCCAGAACTGATACTTCTTCCAGGTCTTCATCAGAGCTCAGGGTATTTTCATAATCTTCCAGCTGAGCCGAATCTTCGGGGCTCTCGAAATAAACCTGTTCTCCCCTTCTCAACAGATAAGCTTCCCGCAGAATTTCGTTTGTTACTTTAATTTCCCCGCTGTAGGCAAAAATTTCCGTGATATCTGCCTCAGAATCATATCTCATGCGAAAAGCAGTACCGCGAACACCGGCAGTAACAGAATCCGTTTCTATGGTAAATCTGGAGCCGCGATTGAGCAGCTCCCTTACTCTGGCCACAACCTCGCCATCCATCAATTGCA
>CAYOFJ010000206.1:0-4034 GCA_964403065.1 uncultured Halanaerobiaceae bacterium
AAATTTCCAGTTTTTATCTGTTGAAGTGAGAAAATTGAAATATTTAAATCACAATAAATTCAAAAATTTCAAGCAAGAAGGGGGCTGAAATGATGAGCTCTATTAGAAAAGTAATTGTTTTATCTTTGATGTTAACCTTTCTGGTAGGCACAATGTTTGCAGCCGCGGAAGCTCAGGCTCTGGAACTGTCCGAAGATGTGGAGGTTCAGGATGAATATACTTTTGTCATGATCCCTATACTGGTTCAGGAATGGTTCGATGAAGTATATGAAGCTTCTCAGGATGCAGCTGATATGTATGAGGAAATATTGGATACTGAAATTAACATTGATTATCAGGCTCCAGAAGAGGCCGATCTCTCGACACAGAATGAATACATGCAGAGAGCAGTTGCTATGAATCCTGATGGCATAGCTATTGACATGATTTCTCCGGACGCCAGCGAACCTTTCATACAGGAAGCTATTGACCAGGATATCCCTGTTGCTTCCTATGTTTCCCGAACACCTGAGGGAATAATGGATATCGACGATAATATTACAACTATCAGAGCAGATTATGCTGAACAGGGTGAAATGGCCGCCCGCAGGCTGGTTGAACTTCTGGATGGTGAAGGAGAGGTTGCAATTTTACACGGTGTACCAGAAAATACAGCTCATCTGGAGCGCTTCGAAGCACATCACGAGGTTTTCGATGAGTATGAAGATATAGAAGTAGTGGCTGAAGGTTTCACTTATGATGATGTTGAAGAAGCTCACGAAGAAGCAAGCAGAATATTATCGGCCAATCCTGATCTTGATGGCTTCGTACCCTGTGATGCAGCAGGTCCAATAGGCATTGGTAACACTGTGCTGGAAGCTGGTATGGAAGATCAGGTTGAAGTAGTAGGAATCGATGCTTTGCCCAGAACCATAGAATTAGTTGAGATGGGTGTTATAGACTCCTCTTATGTATTCCCTCCAACGATTGTAGGGCACTGGGTAACACAGTCACTTTTATCCAGAGCCCTGGGCATCGAAATGCCAGCTGAGGTTGATGTAGGTTATAGAATTATGGATGAGGAAACAATAGCAGATCCTGATTTTGAAGGTTATTAATGACACCTGGTTTTGAACTGTTAACAAATAGAATGAATTTACAGAAATCCAAATAATCTTTAAATATAGATATGAGAGGAGAGGTTTCTGCCTCTCCTCTCAAGTTTATATCACGTTTTTATCAGAATGGTTATTATGAAAATCAATGAAAAAACTGTCACGGGAGATGAACTTATATGAGTATTTTAGAGGCTAGAAATATCACAAAAACATTTCCCGGCGTTAAAGCCCTTGATGAAGTTGTTTTTGAAGTTCATGCCGGAGAAATAAATTGTTTAGTTGGTGAAAATGGGGCGGGTAAAAGTACCCTCATAAAAATACTTACTGGCGTTTATGAAGCTGACGGGGGAGAAATTATTCTGGAAGGTGAGAAAGTGGGAAGTAAGTATTTGCATAATTCCCCTAAAATAGCCTATGTTCCCCAGGAGTTAAATCTGTTTGAAGAGCTTACTATATATGAAAATCTGTTTGCGCCTTACCAGAAATCAACCGGATTCCTTTTTAACTCCAATAAATATTATGAGGAAGCGGTAGAATATCTTGATAGACTTAAACTGGATTTGGATCCTTATCAAAAAGTTAAAAATGTGTCAGTGGCAGATAAACAACTACTGCAGATTGGCAGGGCTCTCATCCAGGAAGAATTCGAAATTTTAATTCTTGATGAACCAACAGCCGCCCTGACTGATGAAGAGGTTGAGAGATTATTTTTAATTCTTAAAGATTTACGCGAAGAAGGTGTGGCAATCGTTTTTATCTCTCATATATTAGAAGAAGTACTGGATATTGGAGATAGAGTAACGGTTTTGCGAAATGGCAAGCTGCGTGGTTTTTCTAAAATTGAAAAGATTGATGAAGACTGGATTGTTGAAAGAATGACGGGAGAGCAGATAGATTTCGATAAGACTTTCAAACCGCAAATTTCCCCGGGCGAAGAAATTCTTAAAGTTAAAAGCCTTACAGGGCCTGGCTTTGAAGATGTATCTTTTGCTTTAAAACGAGGGGAAATTTTGGGAATAGCTGGACTGGTGGGAGCAGGTAGGAGCGAGCTGCTGCAGGCTATATTTGGTTATTTGCCGGTTTATGGAGGAGAAATAGAATTTGAAGGTAAGAGCTGGAAATTTGGGGATCCAGCCTATTCTATCTCGCGGGGATTGTTATATTTGCCTGAAGAAAGGAAAAGTCAGGGTATTATGTCTGAGCAAAGTGTCAGAAATAATATTGGCATACTACACACAGATCATATTTCAAATTTAGGGGTTATAAATGAAGATAAAAATATCGAAATTACTGATTCTGTCATTGAAGATTACGATATTAAAACTGCTTCTCAAGAAACCAGAATAAAATTTTTGAGTGGTGGTAATCAACAAAAAGTTTTAATCGGTAGAAGCATGAAAGCTGAACCTAAAGTTCTGATTTTTGATGAGCCAACAAAAGGAATCGATGTTAATGTCAAAGAGGAAGTGTTTGAACTGATGAAAGAACTTGCGGAAAATAAAGGCGTTGGTATAATATTTGTTTCCTCCGAACTTGAAGAAGTTTTAAAATGTTCCAATAGAATAATGACTTTACATGAGGGGAATCAAGTCGATATTTTTAAAGAAGGTGAAATATCTGAAGAAAGTGTTTTAAGTTCTGTTATTGGTATAGAACAGAAGACGGACCAACAAGAATCGGAGGTGACAGGGTTAGATGATTAGAAAAACTATAGATAAAGTTTTGAATTCGGTTGAGGGAACTGGACAAACAACTGAGCAGGCGGAAACAGGAGTAACGGCAGCAATAAAAAAATATTTGGCCCAATCACAGACAGCTACTATATTTGTAATCTTTGTAGTAATTTTTATAATCTCCAGTATTTTATCAGAAAATTTTTTAACTCCTTATAATCTATCAACAATGGCTTTTAACCTCTCTTTTGTGGGGATCGTTACCCTGGCTCAGGGTTCGCTGCTTTTACAGGGTGATATTGATATTTCCCTGGGCTCCATTGCCGGCCTTGCGGCTGTAATTACAGCTACTCTCATGATGCAAACTGGAATTAATCCCATTGTTACTATCTTTATCGGTATAGCTTTTGGAGCCTTATTTGGGACTATTAATGGAAGTCTTGTAACCTATTTTAATCTAAATCCCATTGTTCTGACTATCGGAGCGATGTATGCCTATGATGGTTTTAATTTGGTTTATACTGAAGGTCGTAATATTACTGGTTTTCCTCTCTATATTACCAGACTGGGAGGAGGACAATTATTTGGAGTGCCGATCCCCTTATTTTTCTTTTTGGGTGTTTTCGTAATTTACTATTTTTTGACCAAAAAAACTGTTTACGGTCGCAAAATATACGCCCTCGGGGACAATCGGGAAGCAGCTCGTATAGTTGGCATTAAAGTTGATAAACTCAGGATAATTGGATATTCGCTGGCAGGAGCTTTTTCTGGTCTTGCCGGTATCTTAATGGCGTTTAGAATGGCTGCTGCTCAATCTACAATAGGGGATCCCTGGCTTCTTCCTTCTATAGCAGGGCCTATAATCGGTGGGATAGCAATAAAAGGTGGTATTGGCTCAATAACAGGAGCCTTAATTGGTGCTGCTTTGATGGTAGTGGTTGGAAATATTATTGTACTGGCTGGAGTAGCAGCTTACTGGCAGCAGGCAGTAAATGGTTCTATAATAATATTTGCAGTGGTTATGGACTCTGTCGCGAAGAAGTATAGATAATTTGATGAGAGAATTGAAGGTGCGGCTTGATGAGTAATTTCCTATTTGAACTAGCGATTAAACTTATAAATGTAAGGAGGAGGAAAATTTTATGAAAGTTGCTATCGGCTGCGATAAGAACGCCGTGGAATTAAAAAACAAAGTAAAGAATTTTATTGTTGAAGATAAAAACCTGGAAGTTGTAGATGTAGGAGTTCAAGAAGAAACTGATAA
>CAYOFJ010000207.1:0-4024 GCA_964403065.1 uncultured Halanaerobiaceae bacterium
AGTATATGGTGGTCGCAGTACTCATATACCTATGAAAGTTAATCAGGCCGGAGTTTTGCCTGTAATATTTGCTTCTTCTGTATTGCTATTTCCGGGTGTTCTGTCTCAGATCTTACCTTTTGAGTGGGCTGAGGGTATGGCTGATTTGATTCGTCCGGGATCAACACTTTATCTGGTTTTATATGCAGCTTTAACTTTCTTCTTTACCTATTTTTATACAGCTATTACCTTTAATCCCGAAGAAGTTGCAGAAAATATGAAAAAACATGGTGGCTTTATTCCGGGTATAAGACCGGGAGAGGCTACAATTAATTATCTGGATAAAATTCTGGTCAGAGTTACACTGGTAGGAGCAGTATTTCTGACAGTAGTAGCTTTGCTGCCGTTTGCGATGCGTCCCCTTACCGGTGTAGATATAGCGTTTGGTGGTACATCGCTTTTGATTATGGTAGGAGTGGCTTTACAAACTATGCAGGAGATCGAATCACATTTACTCATGAGACATTATGAAGGATTTATGGAATAGAATATAAGGAGGTACTCCTATGAATTTGGTGCTGCTGGGTTTGCCCGGTGTTGGTAAAGGAACCCAGGCCAGTCTGTTAGAAAAAAAATATAATATACCCCATGTTTCGACCGGAGATATGTTTAGACAGGCTATTAATAACGAAACTGAACTGGGTAAGAAGGCCAAAGAATATTTAGATTCTGGTGATCTAGTTCCTGATGAAATTACCATAGGCATTGTTGAGGAAAGGTTGTCTGATTCTAATTGTGATGAAGGGTTTATTCTGGATGGTTTTCCTCGCACAATTCATCAGGCAGAAGCTCTGGATGAAATGTTGTCAGATATGAATCAAGAACTGGACATGGTTGTCTTTATGGCTTTGGAGGAAGAAGAATTAATAACCAGGCTTACCGGTCGAAGGGTTTGTCCTAATTGCGGGGCCAATTATCATGTGGAATATAACCCTCCTGCACAAAAGGGTATATGTGACGAATGTGGTTCTGAATTAATTCAACGTAATGATGATCAGGAAGAGACTGTTAAAAAGAGACTGCAGGTTAATAAAGAAAAAACAGAAAAATTAAAGAGTTATTATAAATCTCAAGAGCTTTTGGTAGAATTAGATGCAGCGGGAAATGTTGAAGAAGTAAATCAGCGTTTTGTGGAATTACTGGAGGAAAAAGCAAAATGATTGACAGAAAGTCAGAGCGAGAAATTAGAAAAATGGAGGCTGCCAATAAAATTGTAGCAGAAACCCACAAATTTCTTTCTGAGAAAATCAGCCCGGGGATTAGTACTGCTGAGTTGGACAGGCTAGCTGAAAATTTTATTCGGGACAGAGGTGGAGAGCCATCTTTTAAATGATATCAAGGTTATCCTTCTTATGTTTGTCTGTCTATAGATGAAGAGGTGGTGCATGGAATCCCCAGCTCAAAGAGAGTTTTAAAATCAGGAAATATAATAAGTATAGACATTGGCGTATATTACCAGGGTTTTCATGGTGATGCTGCCAGGACTATAGCCGTGGGAGAGGTTGATAGTGAAATTAAGAAACTTTTGCAAACCACCCAAAAGGCACTTGATAAAGGAATTGAACAGGCTGTAGCTGGAAATAATTTGACTGATATCTCACATGCAGTTCAGCAGGAAGCCGAAAAAAATGGTTTTTCTGTGGTTAGGCAGTATGTGGGTCATGGTATAGGTCGAGAAATGCATGAGAAACCACAGATCCCCAATTTTGGTCCTCCCGGTCAGGGACCGGAGTTAAAGAAAGGTATGACCCTGGCTATCGAGCCAATGCTCAATATGGGTGATTTCGAAGTTAAAACCAAAGATGATGGTTGGACAGTTGTAACTTCAGATGGCAGTCTATCCGCTCACTGGGAAGATTCTATCGCTCTGACAGATGGTGCTCCCCTGATTATGAGTAGAATTTAACTTTCTTTTACAGATTAATAAGATGTGCTATAATAAAGGGTAGGCCTGAAATGCTTATGAAATGTATTATAAGGGCAGTACCTTTTAAGATAAGGGGGAATTAAGTTAATTATGACTGATAAAGAAGAACCGATTGAAGTTGAAGGTGAAGTGCTTGAACCCTTACCCAATGCCATGTTTAAAGTGGAATTGGATAATGGACATGAAGTTCTGGCACATGTTTCAGGTAAAATGCGCATGAATTATATCAGAATTTTACCTGGAGATAGAGTGACAGTAGAACTTTCTCCTTATGATTTGAGCAGAGGTAGAATCACCTACCGTCATAAGGCTGATTAATTTCTTTATTGAGTAAAAATATTTGCTGGAGGTGGCAATAATGAAAGTCAGACCCTCAGTAAAGCCCATATGTGACAAATGTAAAGTTATTAGGCGCAATGGTAAAGTAATGGTAATCTGTGAAAATCCTAAACACAAACAGCGCCAGGGTTAATAGGAGGTGAAAAAATATGGCAAGAATTGAAGGTGTAGATCTTCCTAAAAATAAACGTGTTGAAATTGGTTTGACCTATATATATGGCATTGGACGTTCCCGTTCTAATGAGATTTTGGAAGCTGCTGGAGTTGATCCTGACACTCGTGTTAAAGATTTGACCGAGGCTGAAATAGCACGACTGCGCAGTGAAATAGATCAATATCAGGTTGAAGGTGAATTGCAGCGTCAGGTTAAGGCTGACATTCAGAGATTAAAAGATATCGGCTGTTACCGAGGAATTAGGCATAAAAAAGGACTACCTGTTAGAGGGCAACGAACCAGAACAAATGCTCGCACTCGAAAAGGTCCTAAAGAAACAGCTGTCGAAACTCGAGGTTAATCGAGGAAAATAACTTTAGTCAAAGGAGGTTTATGTATAGATGGTTGCAGCAAGAAAAAAATCCGGTAAAAAAGAGCAAAGAAAAGTGGAAAAAGGGCAGGCCCATATTAAATCAACATTCAACAATACGCTTATAACCATTACAGATATGGATGGGAATGTTTTAGCCTGGTCCAGCGCCGGTAAGGCAGGTTATAAAGGTTCGCGCAAAAGCACTCCTTTTGCCGCTCAGGTAGCTGCTGAAAATGCAGCAGAACACGCTATGGAGAATGGACTCAAAGAAATTCAGATTTTCGTTAAGGGACCTGGTTCTGGTAGAGAATCGGCCATTAGAGCTCTGCAGTCAGCAGGTCTGGAAGTAACTTTAATAAAAGATATAACCCCTATTCCACACAACGGATGTCGTCCGCCTAAGAGGAGACGCGTCTAGCAATTATTTTTAATTAGGAGGTGTAAGTAAAAAAGATGGCAAGATATACTGAGGCTAAATGCAAGCATTGTAGAAGAGAAAGCGAAAAACTTTATTTAAAAGGAGATAGATGTTTTAGCGATAAATGTGCATTTGAAAGAAGACCATATGCTCCCGGAGAACAGGGTGAATCTCGCAGAAGTGATTCAGAATATGCTAACCAGCTGCGAGAAAAGCAAAAAGTTAGAAAGATGTATAGTTTGATGGAAAATCAATTCCATAGTTATTTTGAAAAAGCTGAAAGACAGCGCGGAGTCACTGGTGATAACTTTCTGCAGCTGTTAGAAACCCGGCTGGATAATGTAATTTACAGAGCCGGTTTGGCTTTATCCCGCGATCAGGCCAGACAGCTGGTAAATCATGGCCATGTTTTGGTTAACGGCAGAAAGGTGGATATCCCTTCAAGGGAAATGAAAGAAGGCGATGAATTTAGCATAAAAGATTCAACACGCAAAAAAGAATTCATGCAGGACATTCGTGAGAAAAATTCTGAGCAGACTCCCCCGGAATGGCTTAGCGTTAACATGGAAAAGGTTGAGGGAACTGTTATAAGATTGCCCGAACGGGAAGATATTGAGCATCCAATTAATGAACAGTTGATAGTTGAGTATTATTCTTTATAATTTCGACGGACTGTATTTTTCTTTACAAGCTAAAATGGTAAGAGAGGGGGATTTTGTACGGATATGATAGAAATTGAAAAGCCACAAATTGAAAGAGTAGAAGTTGATGATA
>CAYOFJ010000208.1:0-3022 GCA_964403065.1 uncultured Halanaerobiaceae bacterium
CCGTCAGGCAAAGCAAACAAAGCCGCAGTTAACTCCTCATTGTCATCTAAAAATTCCGGAATAATAATATGGCGAAAATGCCATTCATCAGCCAGATCCGCTCTGTGCTCCAAAATCAAATTACGTAAATCAATCTCTATCTCTTCTCTTAAGCCTGCAGCCTGATTCTGAATTGCCCTGGCAGATTCTAAATTTCTTTCTCGAGCAAGATCCCCCACAGTTTCAGAAACTGTATTATCCACAATAAACCCTAAAATTATAAAAGCAGCTATTATTATAACAGCCACCACTATCATAACCTTAAAATTTAAATTGTTTTTTAAACTGAAATTGGCGTTTCTATCTGACAACTTTTAAACCCCCAAATTTTATTATGGTATATATTAAATCCTCTAAAACTATAGAAATTCTGACAGCAACCGAATATAAAATCCTGTACATTCAGCCCACTTATAATACAGACTTACTTGCTTTTTTATACTTCTCGAATAAACTTTATATTCCTTTTTTAATAACAAAAAGTTTTATAATTTACATATCTTTCTTATTTAAGTTTATAAATTAAATTAGAAACCCCGGTAAACACCGGGGTTTAATGAAAATATCACTTCTATAATCAGTCAAATAAATTAAAATCTCTCACTAAATACAATCAATTCACTTCTGAGCCCGGCTCCATTTTATTTTCAGGCTCCAGCAGAGCTAAATTTTTCTGGCTATCTTCCGCAGCCAGCAGCATTCCCTCCGATTTCACACCGAAAATCTCTACAGGTTCTAGATTATTTACTACTACAATATCTCTGTCGATCAAATTATCCGGCTCATAGTAATTTGCTATTCCAGCTACTAGTTGTTTTGGTTCTTCTGAACCCACATCTATAATCAACTTAAGAAGTTTATCACTACCAGAAATTTGCTCTGCTTTCTTTATTCTTGCAGTTAAAAGGTCCATCTCCTGGAATTGCTCAAAAGAGATTAACCCTTCAGGTAGCTCTTCAGCTCCATCCTTCCCGTTTTCTTCACTCTCGTCCTTATCAGTTTCGTCCACATCTTTGCTCTCATAATATTCTTCCAGATCTATTCTGGGATAAATAGGCTTGCCTTTCCTGACAGAACGTCCGACAGGAAGCTGCCCCCATTCAGACAAATCCTGCCAGTCAGCTTTAACAATTTCTTTGCGGCATCCCATTTGTTTTCCTATTTCTTCTGGCGTATCTATCATAAAAGGCTTGAGCATAATAGCAATGAATCTCAATGCTTCCATCAAATTATACAGTATAGTTTTTAATCTATCCTGCTCATTCTCATCTTTAGCCAGAACCCAGGGTCGGGTTTGATCAATATATTTATTGCTGCGTCTAACAAACTCCCAGATTTCCTCCAGAGCTTCAGTATAATGGAGTTTATCTATATGACTCGCAACTTTGCTCTGTGTGTTCAGGGCCATCTCTTTCAGCTCAGCATCTATTTCCTCTTCTCTGTCAGGAGCTGGAGTAACTCCTGCGAAATTCTGTTCTATCATGCTTAAAGTGCGATGTAGTAAATTGCCGAGATCATTGGCCAGATCAGAATTAATGCGATTTACCAGAGCTTCTGTAGAATAAGTACCATCAGAGCCAAAGGGAACTTCGCGCAGCAGATAATATCTTATGGCATCCCGGCCAAAATCATCAATTAATTGCAGAGGGTCCACGACATTACCGCGCGATTTAGACATTTTACCAGTCTCGGTTAATAGCCAGCCATGGCCAAATACCTGTCGGGGCAGAGGTAAATCCAGAGCCATTAAAATTGCTGGCCATATAATAGTATGAAAACGCAGAATATCTTTTCCTACTATATGAACATCTGCCGGCCAAAAAGACTGAAATCTCTCATTATCCTCTGGATATCCCAGGGCTGTAATATAATTGCTCAGGGCATCAATCCACACGTAAACCACATGTTCATCATCAAAGGGAACATCAATTCCCCAATCAAAAGTTGTGCGAGAAACAGATAGATCTTCCAAACCATCTTCGATAAAACTCAGCATTTCATTGCGTCGCGATTCGGGCTGTATAAATTGAGGGTTTTCTTCTATATATTCGTGAAGTCTATCAGCATAATTGCTTAATTTGAAGAAATAACTTTCTTCTTCCACCCATTCCAGATTTCTGCCACAATCAGGACAGGTTTTTTCCTCTTCCAGCTGGTGTTCGCGCCAGTAAGTTTCACAGGGAGTGCAGTACCAGCCCTCATACTCATCCAGGTAAATATCTCCCTTTTCATGCAGTTCATCAAAAATATGTTTTACAGCCTGTTCATGATATTCATCAGTTGTGCGTATAAATTGATCGTACTCAACCCCCAGTTCCTGCCAGAGCTCAATAAAAGTAGCTACTACCTCATCGACAAAATCCCGGGGATCCTCTCCTGCTTCTCGAGCCCGGCGTTCGATTTTTTGACCATGCTCATCAGAACCTGTTAAAAATACCGTAGAGAAATCTTGCATCTCTTTAAAGCGAGCAATAGCGTCAGCAGCTACAGTAGTATAAGCATGACCAATATGAAGTCTGTCACTGGGATAATAAATAGGTGTGGTTACATAAAAGGTGTTTTTTTCTTCCGGCATATTCATCCCCTCACTTCTCTAATTTTTTGCATAGTAATTTTTGGTTAATTCATTTCTGATCTGGACGAGCATCTATTGCTATCGCTTCTTCATAAACCTCATTGCGGGAAAGCTCCCTTTCATTGGCCACTATTTTTATTGCTTCTTTTTTGGGATAGCCATGATTCATCAACTTTTTAACATGTTCGACAATATTAAGATGCTCATAACCTTCATCTTCGTTTTTAGTCTCCCTGCCAGCCAGAACCAGGACTACCTCCCCTTTTATATTTTCCTGTTCGAGTTTGCTGGCAAGAGAAGCAGTCGTACCATATAATTTTTCTTCATGTACTTTACTGATTTCTCGCACCAGTGATAATTGCCTCTCTGGCATTATTTTCGCCAGTTCGGAAACTGTCTCCTGGGTGC
>CAYOFJ010000208.1:3032-4013 GCA_964403065.1 uncultured Halanaerobiaceae bacterium
ATGGAGATTCATAAATCACTATTGTACGTGTCTCCCTTTTAATCGCAGCCAACCTTTTCTCTCTTTCCTGTCCTTTTTTGGGGAGAAAACCTTCAAAAACAAATCTATCAGCAGGCAGCCCGGAAGCAACCAGAGCAGGAATTAGTGCAGAAGGTCCGGGCAGAGGAATTATTTCCATTTCGGCCGAAATTGCTGCTGCAATTAATCTGCTGCCCGGGTCCGAAATCCCGGGTGTGCCGGCATCACTGACCAGAGCAACTTTCTTTCCTTTTTTTAGTTCTTTAATTAAATGTTTGCAGCGAGCAGCAGCGTTGTGTTCATGATAACTGACCATATCACCTTCTATATCAAAATGATTGAGCAATTTTCCAGTCCGTCTTGTATCTTCACAGGCTATAATATCGGCTTCGCGCAATATCTTCAGTGTTCTTAAAGTAATGTCTTCCAGATTACCTATAGGTGTGGGACAAACATATAGTTTTTTAGCTTCCATATGGTTTGCTTCACTCATCTTTTATTGTCTCCTGGTTTTTCTGCTGTCTTTCCAGTAATTCCCTGCAAAATAGACAATCACGTTTTCTCTTTTCACCGAAACTAAGTGGACAGATGTGATAATTTTCCTCATAAAGATGGCCTAAATATTCAGCAGCCTGAGGAGAAAAGTCATTATCGACATCGACATCTTCCTTCTTTAGAGCCAGCTTGCGCAGTTCCTCATTTTCCTGACGTAATTTTTGGTTTTCTTTATAAAGATTATAAGTTTTATTCTGTAAGTTTTTAAATTTTTGCGACAGCTTTTCAATCTCTTCCTGAAAATGGGCCAGAGCACTTAAAAGCTCATCATCCATAAATGGCCCTCCTATTCTTCGTCTTGTTCATTCTGAGATTTTTGTTGTTGTTGATTAATTTGCGATTCAAATTCAGTGCCAGAATCATAACCAGGTAATTTTTCAGCATCAACTTCTATTGTCTCATCCTCCC
>CAYOFJ010000209.1:0-3995 GCA_964403065.1 uncultured Halanaerobiaceae bacterium
GTTGTATTCACACAGCTCAAGGATTAGAATTCGATTATGTAGGAGTTATTATTGGCAAAGATATGAGATTTAAAGATGGGCGAATCGTTACTGATTATAACGAAAGATATACCCATGATAGTTCCATAAGAGGTATCAAAAAAATGGCCAAATCAAATCCAGATAAAGCAAATAATTTAGCTGAAAAAATAATCAAAAACACTTATAGAACTTTAATGACAAGAGGAAAAAAAGGTTGTTATATTTATTGTGTGGATGAAGAATTGAGAAATTATTTTAAAAGCATGACGTAAAACAAAAAAGGGGTTAAAATATGAGCGAAGATAGTACATTGAACGAACTTGAAAGTCTAGTAAAAAAATTTTGTGAAAATCGTGATTGGACACAGTATCATAATCCCAAAGATCTGGCTATAGGAATTTCTACTGAAGCAAATGAATTATTAGAATTATTTAGATTTAAGGCTGATGATGAGATTGAATCAATAATGAAAAATACAAATAAGAAAGAAAATATAGAAAATGAATTGGCTGATATTTTCTTCTTTATTTTGCGATTTGCCCAATTAAATAATATTGATTTAGAAGCTGCTTTGAAAAGAAAATTAGCCTTAAACGATGAAAAATACCCTCAAAGCTTATCTAAAGGAAGCAATAAAAAATATGATGAATTATAATAATAAACTAAGAGGCTGAATAGAAAGCAGTAGAAGCTTAATAGGAGAGATATTTTAAATGATTTTAGACATAATAAAGAGGATTAATAAAATATTACTTTGACAAATAGAACGAAAAATTAAGAAGAGACATTCTGTAATAATTTGAGAAAGGGTGGGAACCATGAATTGCAAACATCTACCTGATAAATTTATTGTAGGTATAGGTGGATACTTAGGTGATAATTTCAGCGTTAGATTAGAAGAGAATAAATATTACGGGGGCATAAAAATGACTAAAAGTACTGGCATTATTTCCAGTTGTGGCCGGATCATTTAGAAAAAGGCCTATATAGATTAGTTTTATGGTTATCACTTTATTATACTTAGCGTGTTTTACGTCAAAATTTAAAGATGAAGCTGCTGATCCAGATTATTTTGCCTTTGATGAGGAAACTGGCACTATTACTGACTTTTATCCTGAGGGCCCGCAAGCTAAAAAAGAAGCAGGTGTTTATGTTTATGATAAAGATGAGAATATGTGGAAATTGAAAAATATTTGAGCTTTACAAGTTCTACTGTTATAAATTTGCAGCCAGGAGATACGTTTTTTGTTTATACCGAGGAGTTTGCACCCATTGCTAAAACTATATTACATCACCACGAACACTGGGATGGAACAGGATATCCCGAGGGGCTTGAAGGAGAAGAAATACCACTTTTAACCAGGTTGATTTCCATTGTTGATGCTTACGATGTGATGACTACAGGCAGACCTTATAAAGAGCCTTTGAGAACAGAGGAGGCTTTGGCTGAGATAGAAAGGTGTGCAGGTAGTCAGTTTGATCCGAAGCTGGCTGAGAAGTTCGGTTGTATAAACTTCAGAGGAATTAGCTAATATGGTTTAAACTAGAGGGAAATTGAGTTATTGTTTATCAGGTGAATCTAAATTAAGCAATTTCAAGGGGTAGAATTAAATAACTGCCAGTATGGATTTAGTTGTTATAGGGTTTTTTCTAACTGTTGAGCAGACGGAAGTATTTAACCGATATTTTGATTTCAATGGGAGGTGTATAGGAGCAGGTCGGTAGGTTGAAATCCCAACCTACCGACCTGCTCCTATTATGTTCCTATTAAATTCAATTTTTTAAAAGATTTATATTTTCATTATTGCTGCTCAAGCGGTAGTTTTATAAGTTGAAGAGGAGAGGCTTAAAAATATAGTATTGTGCTTTGATTTTTTTCAATCATTCTGATAAACTACAATTAAGAATCATTATTGATTTTTTCTATTATTCCAGGGTATATTCATAATGAATTATGCAAAAGTAATTAATGGTGAAGTCTGGCCGGGGAGATTTCACTAAAATGATCAAAGGATAAGAATAAAATTTAGAGTTTTCTTTGTATTTGTAAAATGATGTATGTAATACGTTCTTTTTTATTGAAAAGTACCATCACTTGTGATAAAATAAACGAAAATTAAGATTAAATATATCTGTTTTTGAGTAAGGGGGTGTGAGTTATCCGGGGATGAATTATTTAATAGATTTAATTTTGTTAAGAAAGGGAGAGATAAATGAAAAAAATTTTTAAATATGCAATTATTATAATCCCAATTCTGTTGGTTGCCTTTGTAACATTTATAGTTGTAAGCAGTTATTTTGAACATAGAAGCTTGGTTGAGAAAGAAAAAGAAAAGTATCCTGCTCCCGGCATACGGGTCGAGGTTAATGATGATGGAGATAATCTTCATGTTTATAGTGAAGGAGAAGGTGACCAGACTCTTGTTTTTATGTCAGGACTTGGCACCAGTTCACCATTTTATGATTTCAAAGCACTTTATGACCAACTGGTTGATGATCACCGTATTGTTGTAGTTGAACGGGCCGGTTATGGCTGGAGTGATATCACTTCCAGCTCCAGAGATATTGATACTGTGCTGGAAGAAACCCGAACAGCCCTGTCTTTAGCGGGGGAAAACCCTCCTTACATTCTTTTTCCTCATTCTCTCTCCGGCATGGAAGCAATTTATTGGGCTAATTTATATCCGGAAGAAATCAGGACAATTATAGGCCTGGAACCTTTTATTCCGGAATATTATGAACAAACACAGGAACCTCCTTCCCTTTCCCGGGTGATTTCGCTGCTAGCTCGCACCGGTCTCATGCGTCAGCAGCCAGATGTCTGCCGCAATAATTTTGAGGCGATAGCAAAAGGGCATCTGAAGGAAGAGGAAATTGAAGTTGCCTGTTCTATATTTTATCGCCGTACTTTAACTGAAAACATGTGGGAAGAAGCTGATTCAGTGCCGACTAATTCTCAGCGCTTTTTGGAGCAGGGAGAACCTGACCTGGCTTTTCATGCGTTTATCTCTGAAGAGGGGGAAGAAGAGTGGAAAAATATCTTGAGTGATTATGCTCAATACACTGGAGGAGAATATTATATCCTGGAGGCAGAGCACTATATTCATCTGGATAAACCTGAGCTTATAGCCGAAAAGAGCAATGAAATAATAAATAATTTAAATGTGGATTGAATTAGCTAAACAATTAAATAAAAAAACCTGCCCCTGAATTTTCGGGGCAGGTTTTTAGTTTCCAGCTAATTTACTGCTGTTTTGAATATTACCAGGAGAAGAGATTATAGAAATTATCGAAATTCACTTTGTTAATATCTTGCCTGCTATTACAATTTTCATATAAAGAATTACTGCATTTTGAGCAGAACTCTTCGTTGGTCCAGTTTTGCTGACCACACTGAGAACAGGTAACTTTTACCTTAGTCATAATTTTATCACCCACCATTTAATTTTATATATAATAGTTACTTTAAATTTAACATCTTTCTTCACAGCTCGAAAACATTTTAACAGTGTTGAGATGTTAAGTCAAGAGCAAAATTATTTTTTTTGGAACTCGGAAAATAAAAATTTCGCCCTTAAATGGCAGGTGATTTTTTGAGCGAAAAATAGTCCTAAACAGAGGCAATCAGAAAATATAATTTATTGTAGAACTCGTTATAGCTGAAATATATCTTATCACCTTTTAAATCAAAACCATCAGAAGTATTAATTTTAGATAATTTAGCATCACTATTTTTTTGTGCATCCAATATATTTTTCAGGTCAACTTTTCCTGTGTTTTCCTGCAGAGTAATAGTAATATAATCCTCGTGAATATTAAGTTTAATTTTGATTTCTTCCGCTTGTAATTGTTCTTTAATGTCTGCTGACATCAGCTCAAATAGATTTATTAAATCCCGGGTCGGAGATTCATTATTTTTTATATCCTGAGAAAAAATCAAATCTTCAACATCAGCAATAATTTCATTCCAGCGG
>CAYOFJ010000210.1:0-3994 GCA_964403065.1 uncultured Halanaerobiaceae bacterium
TGCTCTTCTCATAGGTACATCCATTTCTTCTTTGCGCTCATAAACACGGTTAAAAGCATCAACCATCATTTTTTTCAATCTTTCATCCACATCTTCCTCATTCCAGTAATAGTTGTAGTTGTTTTGCACCCATTCAAAATAAGAAACAGTTACTCCACCGGAATTAGCCAGGATATCAGGAATTATCTCAATGTCTTTTTCATTTAATATTTTATCTGCTTTTGGAGTGGTGGGACCATTGGCCGCCTCTGCAATTAAATCAGCTTTAATATTATCAGCATTATCCTCCGTTATCTGATTTCCCAGAGCAGCGGGCACTAAAATATCGCAATCTAAAGTTAGAAGTTCCTTATTGGAAATCTCTTTTCCATCTTGATAAACCGTTACAGACCCGTTTTTGTCTTTGCAATCTTTAAGCTGCCGGGCATCTATACCCTCTGGATTGTAAATCCCGCCACTGGAATCGCTTGCTGCAATTAACTTAGCTCCCAGTTCTTGCAAAAATATAGCGCTAAAAGCACCGGCTTTACCATAGCCCTGGACAACAAGCTCGGCTTCTTCCAAATTAATCCCCATTTTCTCTGCAGCTTCACAAACATTATACATCAGTCCTCTGGCCGTGGCTGAGCTTCTGCCATGAGATCCTCCTAAAACCCTTGGCTTGCCAGTAACAACTCCGGGCACATTTGCACCACTAAGTTTGGAATATTCGTCCATAATCCAGCTCATGGTAACGTCATCTGTATACACATCAGGAGCAGGAATATCTTTTTCGGGACCAAGAATGGGCTCTATTTCTCTCACAAAATTGCGGGTAAGATTTTCCAGTTCCCTCTTGCTCATATTTCTGGGATCACAGTTAATTCCACCTTTGGCTCCTCCATAAGGAATTCCCACCAGTGAACATTTAAAAGTCATCCAGGCTGCTAGAGCTTCTACCTCCTCCAGCGTGACTTCTGGATGATATCTAATCCCTCCTTTTGTGGGGCCCAGAACATCATTATGTTGACAGCGAAATCCATGAAAAATTTTCACTTTACCGTTGTCCATCTTAACCGGCATTTCAACTTCAAGAGTTCTAACCGGTCTCTCCAGAAGAGTTACCACCCCTTCACCTAATTCCAGGTCTTCAGCAGCCTCGTGTAAATTTGATAAAACCATTTCATAAACATCCATTTTTGCTAACTCCCCCCCTTTTAAAAATATTCTGATAAAATAAAATATAAGCATATCCCAATTGCTTATTATAAAGCAATTGGTTGTTATTTTTTAATTCTCTAACTTTATGATATATCCTTTTTTTAAGCATAAATCTTCTTTCTCCATCAGAAAATTTTTTCTCCAGTTAAAAACAACGAATCTGATTTTAATTTCAACCACATATTGCTAGCTTTTTTAGCTGCCCCAATAAGAAGAAGCCGTCTGAAAGCAGTAGTCTCCGCTTTCTCCTTTTATATGGGTAGGGACAGCTTGTTTGCCTACAGTGCCTAATTTTCTTTCTTTCCAGTTTTGAATGGGGTTTCGAGGCTGAATAATCCGCAAAAAGTACTGGGTATCTGGCGACAATTTCAATAAGCTAAAGCTGCCTTTTTCTTCCGTAATTTTGTGCAGGGTGAAATTGTCTTTTTGCCAGCCATCATCCAGCTTTTTTCTATGGCGAATTATAAAATCGCCGGGTACATCAAAAGTGAAAGCAAAATCAACACAATCAGTCTTTCTTTTAATAACCTGCACTCCCCTTATCAGGTTAAAACTGCAATCATCACTATAATAAGCTTTCTGAACCACACTCACAAATTCTCCCTGATAGGTATTGGATTTTCCAGCCACTCTATTTTTCCAGCTGATAATATCTTTTTCGTCCAGCGCAGCTATTCTCTGGCTGCATTGTTTAAAGCGCTGACGGGCATCAACCTGTTTACTGGAAGGTTCATCTGCTGTTGCATGCAAATTATATACTAACTGCTGCCCATGTCTGTTTACTTGGGCGGTATATTCACCCACTTTCCCCCTGGTATTAATATTCAGGTTTTTGATTTTTTCGGAATTTAATCTTTTTATATCTGCGGTCATTTAATTTCATCTCCTTTTTAAATTATTGACAGAATTATACCATCAGCTGGCAAACCAAACAAGCGCAGGCAGTGGTAATTTATCAAAATTACTTTCATTTCTTTGCTTGCATTTTTCTTCCAGCTGTAATATAATGATAGTATGATTATAATTTGATAAATTTGTGATAGATTATGATTTTTTTATGATTATACGTTATTTCTCTACGGGCCAGTTCAATATTGGAGGCGGATGTCATGAAAAAGATTACCAGTATCCCTGTTTCAAAACTCATTATCATAACTATCATCATGTTCCTGGCAGGAATTGTTTTACTGACGATCAACTTCTCACCTACTGTGCTTTTATCTCGCCTGCTACCAGTCAGAATGGCAAGCCCTTCCACACCTCTGGCACTGCCTCAGTCTCATTTGCCTGAATTTTCGCTTTCTTTCGACCAGCAGGGCTATAATCAATGTGCTGGGTATGCTGCTGCTTTCATCAGACGTTATTACGGTCAGGAGGTCTACGGCAGCGATGTTTACGAGCAAATATCATATAATCTTCCATTCGATATCGGAGTTCCACCCCACAGGCTGTTAAGGCATTTCCGGAAAAATAATTTACAGGCCACTGCCCGCACAGGGGAGTTTGGGCATATAAAAAGTTATGCCGCCAGAAATATCCCTTCCATCGTACTGGTAGGCGAAGGAATCAGCTGGCAGCATTATATGGTATTCCTGGGTTATGACAGCGATCAAAATGAACTCTATTTTTACGATTCAGAAGTGGGCAGCATTGAGAGAAATCGCCAGGCTCCGGGCAATCGCACTTTGTCCGAAGAACAATTTTTGGATATCTGGAATAACAAACTGCCGGGCTTCTCTCAGATGTTCATAACGATTGAACCTATCAACAATCCTGAGATCTCTTAATAGATTATTTTCACGATTAGACTGTAAATGTTTATTCAATTTTTTTCCAAATTAGTTAATTGAATTTTGTATTATACCATCTTCATAATGCTTAGTATTGGGAGCTATGAATATTGCTTTATTCATAGCTCCCAATACTATATAAACCCCGGTAATTAAGAGTATAACAACTATGGTGATACAGTTTATATGGAAATTTAATAAGTCCATACCAAAATTTACTTTCAAACTTCCAGCAAATATTCGGGGTTAACTTCTTCCGTAAGATATATCTTAACCTCGGCCTGTCCACTGTCTTGAGTGCCAGCTTTGTAAAATTTTAATCCATTCTTATAGGCTTTAATAGCCTGCACCTTAAAAATTACAGGATTGTTCGTCCTTCTTCTCGCCACCTTTACCGCTTCTTCTGCAGTCTGGCTGAGATGAACATAATTGCGGTTCATGGGCTGCAATCCCTCTTCTAAAATTTCTCCTCTTACTTCCGGTCTGCTGCCATGAAAAAGATATTCCGGAGGTTTAACTGCTTCATAATCGGGATTTATATTTTCGACGCTGTGTCCGTAATTAGCTTTAATTCTTGAATTGTTAGCGAGGAGACTGAATCTGCCTTTAGAATCATTCTCTACCAGCTCAATTACATCATTCTCAGTTAACTCAGGAAATTTCCTTCTCAGAGATTTTACTAAAGTCTCTAATTCGACCGAACCATCTGCGGCCAGCTGCAGACCGAAATCCCGGGGGTTATGTCGGAGAATATAGGAAACTGTTTTTGACAACTTTATTCTATTCACAAATAAATCACCTCCCTAAATTTGCCTAACACAACTAACAACTCGAAATTAGATTTTTTCTAATGATTTGTCTTTATTTTCGCCCTGAGCCTTGATTTTTTATAGCTTCTCATTTGCAGTAAATATTTCTGCTGCTTTTGCCGGTAATTGTAACATATTAATATTAAATTCTGAAACAAGAAACTGTGAGCTTAATTTTAATCCCATTGCAGTGAG
>CAYOFJ010000211.1:0-3911 GCA_964403065.1 uncultured Halanaerobiaceae bacterium
ATTTACTTTCGGTAATTGGGGCGGGAAGACTGGGAGAGGTGCCTGCCCTGGGTGAAATAGTTTTGTTTATGCTGCTGGTCATACTGCTGGGAATAATGCTGCAGCTTAAAAAAGATAAATTTGCAAGTTCTCTTTCTGCTTTTAAGATTTTGCTGCCCTTCTTTACATTTTTATTAATCATGGCTTTACTGCTTTCTGTACCCTTTAATATACCTATTTTTGCAGGGTTCATTGCTCTGGTGAATAACATGATAGATGGTGTGTTTGCGCTGATAGATTTAGTTTTTGTTCCCATCTCTTATTTAGTTCTTGTTTTCTATTATATTTTCCGCTGGCTGCAGAGTGTTTTCGGTGGAGAGCCTGAAGTCATGGAAGAACTGGGCGGAATGGAAGATGCGCCAGAGGAGCAGTTTGAGATGGTGGAAACTGCTTCCGAATCCGCTGCCGGAAATATATTGGGGTTCATAATAATTGTTCTGCTGGTATTTATAGCTTTTTGGCTGTTGAAAAAATATCTAAATTATGGTGAGGAAAAAGAGGAAGGAGTCAAAGAAGTAAGAGAAAATCTTGATGCTTCCGAACTTTTTAAAAGAGATGTTAAAAATCTTTTCCATAATTTGCGCAGTCGTTTTGTTGGTGAAAGTCAAAGGCCGGAGTATAATATGGAAGACCCCTGTCAAAAAGTCAGATATTTTTATTATTCATTTTTGCAAAAAGCGGCCACTACAACTTCGCGCCCGCCCGGCATCTCACCACGACAGTACTGTGAAAATCTGGCTCAAAACAGGGCTTGGGAGCAAAGTTATAATTCCCTGCGCCGGTTGACAGAACTTTATGAAAAAGCACGCTATGGTCAGGAGATCACCCGGGAAGAAGTAAAGACAGCTGAGCAGTTGTGGGAGGAAATTTCTGATATAGATCCGGAGAGTCATGAATAACTTTAAATTCAGATGTAATTTTCTATGAATATTGTTACATAGCTTCCAGTAATATAACTATAATTAAAATTTTAAAAGAAAAGGACTAAAACGGAGTTCAACCAATTTATTTAGAGAGGAACCATAAAAGATAAGAATTATGAGGGGGACTAAAGAATGGAAAATCTAACACTTGCTTTTTTACTTACAACTTTTGCCGGCCTTTCTACCGGGCTGGGCAGTCTTTTTGCCTTTTTCACCAAAAAGACTAATATGCAGTTTTTAGCTACTGCTCTTAGTTTTTCCGCTGGGGTTATGATTTTCATTTCCTTTGTGGAACTTTTTGAAGAAGCCAAAGAAGAATTAACCGCTTATTTTGCTGGGGATATGGGATTTGTAGTCACAATCATAGCCTTTTTTGCCGGAGTGATTTTAATAATGTTGATAGATAGGTTGGTGCCCGAAGGCGAAAATCCCCATCATGCCTGGGATGAAGAGGGTGTAGAAGCTCTGGCATCTGAAGATTCTGATCAAATGAAAAATGCTTTGTCCGAAAAAGAAGAGCAGGAGCTGGGCAGAGTGGGAATTATGTCGGCTGCAGCGGTATTTATTCATAACTTTCCCGAAGGACTGGTCACTTTTGTGGCTACTCTGGCTGATCCCGCTCTGGGAATATCGATAGCTATAGCAATCGCCCTGCATAATATTCCCGAAGGAATTGCTGTGGCTATACCTATATTTTATGCCACCGGCAGCAGAATAAAGTCAATAGCTTATGCTTTTGGAGCGGGCATAGCAGAGCCTATAGGCGCAGTAATAGGATACTTTGTTTTTAGAGAGTTTTTTGATGAGCTTACCTTCGGTCTTATATTCGCGTTTGTAGCCGGGGTTATGGTCTTTATCTCTATAGATGAACTGCTGCCCACTGCCAATAAATACGGTGGTGACGGGCATCAGGAGATTTATGCTTTTATACTGGGGATGGCCATTATGGCTGTCACTCTGATTTTCGTGGGTTAAAATTCGGAAAATCAGCAGCATACCTGAGCATTTCAATTATTTTGAAAAGAACTGAGAAGAGAAACACAGAAAAAACTAAAAGGCCACCCGGTTTTACGGGTGGCCTTTTTTCAGAGTTTAATGTAAATTTTTCTTATCAGCTGTACGAATTAATCATTGCTAAAATAAGATTCTATCTCCGGCATTAATTGAGAGATATTAAGATTTTGCGGACATTTGTCTTCACATACCTGGCATTGTATGCAGGCCGCAGCATTCTTTTCTTCATCGATCTTGTTATAAGACTCCTGCATTTCTGCAAAATTTTCGTAAATATGAGCTTGATTATAATAGTCAAAAATTCTGGGGATTGAGACATCCTCCGGACAGGGCACACAGTAATTACAGCCGGTACAATTAACGGGCTGTAATTCTTTCATTTTTTTAGCAGCTTTCTCCACCAGTTCCAGCTCAGATTCCGGGAGTTGTCCGGGCTCAGACCTGGCAGCTGTAGACACATTTTCCATTACTTCTTCTAGTTGGGTCATGCCGCTCAGCACCAGTGAAATTCTTTCATCATCCCACAGCCACTCTAAGGCCCGGGCGGCAGGCGAGATTTCCCGGGAACTTTCTGACCAGATTTCTTTTATTTCCCGGGGGGGTTTGCGGGCTAGAAGCCCTCCGCGCAGGGGTTCCATCACAATAACATCCAGTCCTTTTTCATGGGCATATTCCAGCCCTTTTTCTCCGGCCTGATATTCTTTGTCCAGATAATTATACTGAATCTGGCAAAAATCCCAGCCGGAGAAATGATCTATTATTTCTTTAAACACAGGATATTCATCATGAAAGGAAAAACCCAGATGTTTGATTAAACCTTCTTCTCTTTTTTGTAACAGCCATTCGGTTACCTCAAACTCTTTTAAATTCGTCCATCTTTTTTCTGTCAGCGCATGGAGCAGATAAAAGTCAATATAGTCTACCTGCAGTTTTTCCAGCTGTTTTTCCAGATAATAATCAAGATCCTTTTTTTCCTCAATCAGAGGAGAAGGAAGTTTGGTGGCGATGTAAAGGTCCTCTCTGTCGCTTCTCTGCTGAAGGTAATCTCCCAGAAAGTTTTCACTTTCTCCCCCGTGATAAAACCAGGCAGTATCAAGATAGTTAACCCCGTTTTCTATGGCATAATCCAGCATTTCTGCAGATTCCCGGGTTTTAATATCTTCGCGTTCATCTCCTTCAATAGGAAAGCGCATGCAGCCGAATCCCAGAGCAGAAACTTCTTCTCCTGCAGCTTTCATTTGGCGGTAATGCAATTTTATAACCCCCAGTTAATTTTTATGAAGTAGGACAAAAACAAGATTCACCAACTGATCTGAAGAAGAGCTATATTTATTAAATAGCAGAATGAGTTAATTGGAAATAGGTTTGAGTTTAGCAGTAAAGTGCCGCAAAATTTCTGGTTCATAGGTAAATTCCAGCCCCTGTAATTCCTCAGCATATTCTCTTATATTGCCCAGAGCGTCTGCCACCATTTTTAGGTGGTTGTCGGTGTAAACTCTGCGCGGAATAGTCAGCCTGGTCAGTTCCAGGGGGGATTCCAGCTGTTCACCTGTTTCTGGATCTCTTCCCAGCAGCAAAGAACCGATTTCTACACTTCTCACCCCTGCTTCCAGATAAAGGGCATTGGCCAGAGCCTGCCCCGGGAATTGATGATAGGGAATATGAGGCAGAAACTTGCCGGCATCCACAAAAATAGCATGTCCGCCGGGAGGAGTTTGAATGGGAATATTTTTTTCCTGTAAAAGCTCCCCCAGATAAGAAACCTGCCCAATTCGCTGCTGTAAATAATCATAATTTGTGCCTTCTTTTAAACCTATAGCTATTGCTTCCATATCCCGTCCGGCCAGGCCACCATAAGTAGGAAAGCCTTCCAGTGGTACCAGGCGTGAGCGCACCTGCTGGTAAAGTTTTTCATCATTATTGATCCCTATTAAA
>CAYOFJ010000212.1:0-3890 GCA_964403065.1 uncultured Halanaerobiaceae bacterium
AGATTTTTTGGGCTGGCAGCCGGTATTATGGCTTTTCATCTGCTGGGAAGATATCTGGAAACAAAAGCCAAAGGTAGAGCTTCTCAGGCCATCAAAAAATTACTTGAGCTGGAAGCTGATACTGCCAGATTATTAATCGATGGAGAAGAGGTCGAAGTTCCTGTAGAAAAGGTTAATGTAGATGATGTTATGCTGATAAAGCCCGGCGAGAAAATCCCCACTGATGGAGAGGTTATAGAAGGTCGCAGTGCTGTGGATGAATCGATGGCTACCGGTGAATCGATGCCGGTGGAGAAAGAAGATGGTGATGAGGTTATTGGAGGCACCATCAATAAACAGGGGGCACTGAAAGTTAAAGCTACCAGAGTGGGGGAAGATACTTTCCTCTCCCAGGTTATCAAAATGGTAGAAGAAGCCCAGGGCTCTAAAGTGCCCATTCAGGCTTTTGCCGATAAAGTAACATCTTATTTTGTGCCTACAGTAATTGGTCTTGCTGCCCTCACTTTTATACTCTGGCTGTTATTTGGAGGTACGGCTGCCGTAACCACTGCAGTATTTGCCAGCATTGCTGTGCTGGTTATCGCCTGTCCCTGTGCTCTGGGATTGGCCACTCCTACTGCCCTCATGGTCGGAACAGGCAAAGGCGCTGAAAATGGTGTCCTGATAAGAGATGGGGAAGCAGTGCAGACCATGAAAGATATTACTGCCATTGTTCTCGACAAGACCGGTACAATTACTAAAGGCGAACCCGAGGTAACTGATGTCGTTTCAGCTGCAGATTACGATCAAAACGAGGTCCTGCGCACTGCCGCCAGTGCTGAACAATCTTCAGAGCATCCTCTGGGCTCGGCAATTCTGAAAGGTGCCGAGGAAAGAGATCTTGATTTATATGATATCGAAAACTTCAGCGCTGTTGTAGGCCGGGGTGTCGAAACTGACAGTGAGAAAGGCAAGATTTTGGTTGGCAATCAAAAGCTGATGAAAGAAAATGAAATAGATATTAAAAATCTCGAAGATGAGGTCATATCGCTGGAAGAAGAGGGCAAAACAGCAATGCTGGTTGCTCTGGAAGGTGAGGCCATAGGAATAATTGCTGTAGCCGATACTCTCAAAGAAGATTCCGAAGATGCCATTGCAGCTTTTAAAGATATGGGGCTCACAACTGTGATGATTACAGGGGATAATGAGCGGACCGCACGAGCTATAGCAAATAAAGTTGGCATCGAGAGAGTACTGGCAGAGGTTATGCCCGATGAAAAGTCCTCAGAAATAAAGGAACTTCAGTCTCAAGGGGAAAATGTGGCTATGGTTGGTGACGGCATAAATGATGCGCCTGCTTTAAAACAGGCCAATGTAGGTATCGCTATAGGTACCGGAACTGATATTGCTATTGAATCTTCTGATCTCACTCTGGTCAGAGGTGAGTTGAGTGCAGTTGTTTCCGGTTTAAAACTGAGTAAATACACATTCTCTACCATCAAGCAAAATCTTTTCTGGGCCTTTATATACAACACTGTGGCTATTCCGGTGGCAGCCCTGGGATTATTGAATCCCATTATAGCCGCCGGGGCTATGACAGTTAGCTCTATTAGTGTTGTACTAAATTCCACCAGACTTAAAAATAAAGATTTAACTCTTGATGAAAAAGATTATTCTCAAGTCACACCTGAGGGAGCTGGAGAATCGGCCTGATCCCCCCATCAGGTAGTATTTGGTTCCCGGGTGTTGACATAGATAGAGGCAATTTGCTTCTCCCCCCCTGGTTTTACAGGGGGTTAATTTTTTTAAATTAACTTCAACAATATTGCAGTTATTGTTCCCGGCATGATGCCTTTAAATAAATATTTATTCTTAATGAGGTTAAGACTTCTGCTGGAAATGGTGGAAAAATTGAGTATTTTATAATACAATAATAATGATGTATGAATATAATTCTTAGCAGTATTTATGATCGGGCATGAAAATTATATTTTTGCTTCTATAGTTCTTTAGCCTGGTAAACTGGGGAGAGGGGAGTAGTATCGATAATATATATTTAGAAAAGGAGTTTTAGCACTACTGATATCAGGCTGAAAATATAGTTATTACATTAAATTAAACACAAAAACTGGGATGGTGAATATGAATTCTTTACTTTACATAACCATGATAGGATTTATAGCGGGAGTAACGGGAACACTGGGCGGCGGTTTAGCTGTAATTGTTTTTAAGGAGATTAAAGCGAGGTTTTTATGTGTTATACTGGGAATTTCTGCCGGAGTAATGACAGCTATTGTGTTTCTTGATTTGATTCCCGAAGCTATAGAAGAGGGGTCTCTGTGGACAGCTCTGCTGGGACTTTTTCTGGGAATAATACTGATATATATGCTCGATATTACTTTTCCCCATCAGCACGTGGTTTCTAAAGAAGGTGAAGCAGGCAAATATTTAAAAGCGGGTTTGCTGCTGGCAGTTGGAATTGCTTTACACAATCTGCCAGAAGGACTGGCTATTGGTGCCGGTTTTACGGCTGATGCTGCTATGGGTATTAGATTGGCTATTTTGATTGCTCTGCATAACTTTCCCGAGGGTATGGCTGTGGCAACCACTCTGGGGATAGCCGGATTAACCAACGGAAAGATAGCTTTGATCACTATTCTGGCAGGTGTCCCTATGGGTATAGGTGCGTTTTTTGGAGCCTATGTAGGGCGAATTTCAGAATTTGCTTTATCGACTGCTCTGGGATTTGCCGCCGGGGCAATGCTTTATATAATCTTTGAGGAACTCATACCGGATGCTCACGAGAAAGCCGGTGGTCATACACCTATTATGGGCATACTGGCCGGAGTAATCATGGGAATAGTATTAATTGTTCTCCTGCATTAAAATACCGCGCTGGAAAAATAAATTATAAGAAGAATAATTGGGCGGTGAAAAAATGGGAGAGGACCTCAGAACTCATAGATTTTACTGGTTTAATTTGCTGCCAACTGTTATAACCGGTTTTTTCGGAGTGGGAGTTTCCTCCCTTGTTTTGCAGCACTGGTTTCCCATAATTGCTTCCCTGGGTGCCTGTTTTATATTTTGGGGGCTGGGACTGGAAACCAGACTGCAGTGCAGCCATTGTCCACATTATGATGAATCAGAAAACAAAATTGAATGCTGGGCTCTTAAAGGTTATCCCAAACTATGGGAGTACCGCTCGGGAGATTTGAGTAAAAAGGAGAGAGGAATTCTCTTTTTCTGTTATGGACTTGTTGTGGGCATACCACTGCTGTCGATGCTTTATTCTATAATTTTTATACTGATTAATTTGACCGATTTCTCACTGGCTCTTCTTGTTGGGCTGATGGGCCTTCTTCTGGCTTTTATTGTCAGTGGAATTCATATGCTTAAGGTTAAGAGAGAAATTTTTTGTCGAGAATGTTTAAATTTCACCTGCAATTTGAACAAAAACTCTCAATCCTCCGGTGATTAAATTTTCTGGTTTTTATAATTATTTATATCATTTTATTAGCCAGATAAATCATAAACCGACATAGGAGCTAAATATTCGTTGCATTTTCCTGTGTCAAGCAACTTTCTGCGTATTTCAAAACAAAAATGGCAGGCATCTACATAGTCGGCATCTGCGTTATAATTTGTTTCCTTAGCCAGCTGCCTGGGCCCACCTTTAATTAAGGGCTCAATAATAGGATGATTATAAGGATCGTAATCTTCAATTAATTTTGCCAGAGATTTATCCTTAGCCTCCCCTGCCTCCCCTATTATAATTCCCTGGCAGATATGAATTCTGCCTGCAGGATCAATATGTAATCTTTCCGGAGTTTCCAGATCTTCCCAGGGACATTCATGAAATTCCCGGGAACTTTTCCGGGGCAGATTTTCCGTTAGTTCATCTGCTGCTCTAC
>CAYOFJ010000213.1:0-3887 GCA_964403065.1 uncultured Halanaerobiaceae bacterium
CTGTCTTATCTGCAGGAATGCAGCCGGTAATGGCTGCAGAAGATATGGAAGAAGAACATTTAGTATCAACAATATTCTTCTACACAGATTTAAGAGAAGCTTTTAACGAAATCATGCTGCAGACTGGTGTCAATATTATTGCTGATGATACCGTGCGAGGAACTGTAACACTTGATCTGGATGAGGTGCCCCTGGAAAGAGCTCTGCATATGATGCTTTTGGGCGGTGGATATTCTTTCCGCAAATTTGATGATTATTATCTGGTCAGTATGGCGGATCCCCGCAGCAGAAATTTTCAGCATCTGGCTGAAACCGAAGCTGTTAAGCTGCAGTATATATCTGCGGAAGAGGCTCGAGAACTACTGCCTTCTTTTTATGACCAATATCTAAGAAGCAGTGGGGAAAGAGATGTTATTACTATTACTGCTACACCAGAAATCATTAAATCTTTTAAACAGGACCTGGAAAAAATAGATACTCCAGAAGCAGAGATTATGATACAGGTGCATGTGACAGAAATATCCACTGAGGCTTTGAAAGAAAGAGGTGGAGATCTCTTTGGTTTTTTGCGTGACGAAGGAGATTTGCCTGAAGATAATTTTTATCGCCTGCTTTATGAGAGAGCAAACTTTAACTATAAATTCGATCAGGATTTTGGCACTTTAGAGGGTAGATTAAGACTGCTGGCCCAGACAGAAGATGTCAGTATAGAAGCAAACCCCAGAGTACTTGTAAATGATCGTTCTACTGCTAATCTGTTTATCGGAGAAGAACAGGTGGTTTTTCTGGAAAGCAATGATGCCAGAAGCAGACTGGAAAGGGTAAATGTTGGTGTTGAAGTAGGTGTAACCCCGCAAATAATAAATGATGAGATAATTCGACTGCGGATTAATCCTCGGCTCAGCCATTTCAGTGAGGAAAGACAGGATAGACTGGTCGTTAAACGCAGTGAATTGGAAACAACTGTATTTGCCAGAGACGGTGAAGCTCTAAATTTGGCAGGTATGACGCTGGAACGAGAAACAGAATTTAGCAGTGCTGTTCCTATCCTGGGCAATATTCCTGTCATTAGATGGTTGTTTAGAGAAGAAACGGAAAGGGAGAGCGAGCGTGAATTGATAATTTTCCTTACCCCTGAAATAGTAAGGAAGTGACCTTATGAAGCTTAATAATATTTTAAAATATATTTTCTTATTTATAGTTGTTTTTTTAGTGAGCAGTTTATTTTATACAGGAAGTATTGTGGCCAATGTTAGGGAAGATAGTTTTGCAGATATGGAAAGACTAGAACTTGTAGAATATCAGTTAAAAATGGTAAGAATTGAAGAAGAAGACATGGCTCGTTTGGGTTTGAGAGAATTAAGTTTGGAACTTGGTTTAGAAGAAGCTTTTTCTTTTTTGACCGCTGGTAGTTTGGTTGAGATGGCAGGAATAACAGGGGGGGCCTTATTTCAACTGGAGGCTTATTATGCCAGCGGTCAAAGCTCAGAAATTTCCAGACCAACTCTGATTTCTTTACTGGGAGAGCCGGTAAATATGAGTCTCACAGAAGAAATATTGCAGATTGACCCTGATTTTCCAGGAGGAAGTGTAAGAGATGACCAGGGGTTAGAATTAAATCTTTTGCCTGAAAGAAAAGACCAGGTTGATAATTTGCTAACCAGAATGAGGGTGAGTTCCGGGGATGTTTCTACAGTTGAAACCAATTTTTGGAGTGAGAAGCAGGAGATAAAACTGGTTGGTTTAGTTAACTGGAACCGTAGAACTGTAACTGGACAGCATTTATCACGGGGCGAAAGAACAAAAACAAGCACTTTTGCCCTTTATATAACCCATGACCTGGTTGATATAAATGAAGAGAGAAGACAAAATACAATTACAATAGATGGTCTTAATCGGCTATTGTGGCCGGAGCTGGAAGAAAGAGAAGATTCATCAGGTTATTTTCAGGTTATTTCCCGACCGGATCTGGAAATTTTGATAGTGGATTATGAACAGGGGGCTGGCTTTAATCTGGTGACTGCAGGTGGTATTGAGACAGTAACATTTGGTGCAGATACAGTAGTTTCAGTTGTATACCAGGACTTGCGGGTAGGATTGAGAGGAATATGGAACAGAATTCCTGATAATAAAGAGATGGAGATTGCTCCTGTATTGGGTGAAAGAGTCTTTTTGGATCCCTATCTGGAACTTTCAGGTTACTATTATCCGGTATTTTTTAATCTGCAGCAGGGTAAAGTCGAAGCAGTTCATGCTTTCGAAGTAGAAATGGCGGTAAAATATAATCCTCTTTCAGCTCGACTCAGATACAGTTCCGACCTGGGTGCAAATGAACTAAGATTGTTATTTGGCCTGAATGTAAATGAGAATATTACTCTTATTTTAGGAGCTGAAGGAGATAGCAATGAAGTTGAAGAGTATCTGGCCGGTTTTCGTTTAAATTTTTAACACATTTTAAAATTTTTCAGACAGTTAGTGAGAATTAAATCGAGTTTCAATTGATAATTAGCTATTATTATAGCTATATTTAAATAAAGTTCATTCAAGATATCAACTGGTAGAAGTTGTCCCCAGGTTAGGGTCGGGTCACCTCACCCTCGGTGGCCTGACCAAATATAAATTTAAATTTTTTTATAATATAGCAGAAAATATAAATAAAGGAAGTAAGGAGATGAAGATCATGAAAAAGCTACAAGGAGGTTATAGCACAAAAAAAACAGGAGGTTTAAAATTTTTACTACTGTTATTTCTTTGTTTCAGCATTATGGGTGGGGTTGTAGTAGACGTTTCGGCTTCTGAAAGTTTAAATTCGAGTTTAGATGTAAATATTGATTTTCCAGTGACCGCCAGCATGAATTTTTTTACCACCAGCAGTTTTGGAGCGGGTTTTGATAACAGGGGAAATTCTGGTCAGCAAGATTACTGGTCAGAATTTGATTTTTACACAGAAGAACCTTTAATAGTAAATGTTGAAAATCCTTTAGATGAGTACTCGGAAACCATAGAGTGGGAGTTACAAACTAATTACCCCAGTACAAGTATATCATTTGCTTCAATTGGCTATGATGGGGAAGATTATAAATGTTTGACAGAGCCAAATATTAATGAATTTGTTCAATATACAATAAAAGATTTTAACAGTTTTTCCGAAGTTTTTGGTCCGGGTGGGATAGTTTCAGATATAGGATTTCATAATGGAAAGTTTAAGATAGCTTATAATCCAGAGCTATCTGATAAATTATGGTGTGCAAATGAAGCGAGGCAATACCGGGATATTATATTAGTAACTATCGCGGGAGAGCCTGCGTTTATGGGAGAAGAAACAGCTTTTGGTGGGGATTCTGAAGGAGAGAGAAATGGAGGACGTTGGTGGTATTATTATGACACTGGTATCGGAGGAATTCAAACAATTTGGGCAGGTCAGCATATGGACGCCGGTACAGTTGAATATAACCATAACCAAAATCAAATAATAATTAATTTAGCTCCTGGTTGGGAATTACAGGACGATGATGAAGCTGTGAAAATTCAGGGTTATGATGATGAGCCTGAATTTACCGGTATCGGCTTATTTAACACTTATAAAGGAAATCAATTAAACATTACTGTGCCTTTTTATCAATATTATGTTATTCATCTGGATTTGAAAACCTATTGATAAATCAATAGGGTACAAGGTCCAGATTGTAGAACCGGACGGCCCGAGCGTAGGCAAATCACCCATGAGCGAATTTGAAGATTTCCTCATAATTACAGGATACGAAATTTTAACTGAAGAAGGTGAGTTCAAATTTGTTATTGAGTCAATGGAAATGAGGATATAAAGAAATTTGTTTTAAATTTAGCAGTTAAATTCTGTTGTGGATAAGGAGATGGGGGAAATGAAG
>CAYOFJ010000214.1:0-3850 GCA_964403065.1 uncultured Halanaerobiaceae bacterium
TCGAATATTAACAGCGGCCCCATATAACCAGGAAAGAGTTCTTAGAATAACCAGCAGGGGTATATAATATCGGGGAGGCTTTTTCTGTTTTATAATTTCGGCCAATCTCAATTTAACGCTTTGCAGATTTAACTTCAATAAAAAATCCCCCACAGCAAAAAAATATAAAAAAATTATGCCAGCATTTCAGATGCCCGCTTACGGGCATCTTCCATTTTAGTTTCTAAAAGTTCACATGCTTCCTCTTTTTCCAGACCTGCCAGATCATCAACGGTGTCACCAAAATAGAGAGAAATTTTACTGCCAGGATAAGGCAGCTGGAATTCATCCCAGCTGGAGAAAGTATATTTCCAGTCTATCGCTATACCCACCGGCACTACTGGCAGGTTAGAACGTCTTTGCAAAAGCACAGAACCCGGTTTAACTTTCCGGGCAGGTCCTTTGGGCCCATCAGGTGTTATTACAACTCTCCGCTCATTTTCCAGCTCCTGTAAAAGCAGGCGCAGCGATTTTATTGCTCCTCTGCTGCTTGAACCCCTGATCACTTTCCAGCCCAATCTGTTTAGTACATCAGTAATAAGCTGACCGTCTTCACTTAAACTGGCCAGAGTAATGAATCTATCACCCACCTTTTTGTGCTTGCGGGCAAAAAAATATGCTAAAACCCAGATAAAACAATGCCAGCCCAAAAAAATCCCGCCGCTCTGAGTGGCCTTACTGGCTTTTTCCCAATTATTACAGCGTACTCGATAGCTTTTATGAGCCATTCTAAGGAGCTTTTCCAGGATAATGGCTTTGATCATATGCTTCTCTCCTTAAGCAGCTGATTGCGGTAAAGATCAGCATATTTTTCATCCTTTTCTATCAAGGCTTCATGATTACCCTGTTCAATCAGCCGACCATTTTCCAGCACAGCAATGTTATCGATGTTGATTATTGTGCTTAATCTATGAGCTATCACAAAAGTAGTTCTATCTTCCATCAAACGAGAAAGAGCTTCCTGTACTAACTGTTCCGATTCCGCATCCAGAGAAGAAGTAGCCTCATCAAAAATTAAAATCTTAGGATCCTTCAATAAAGCCCTGGCTATTGCTACTCTCTGCTGCTGACCGCCAGATAGACCCTGGCCTCTTTCTCCCACCCTGGAGTCATAACCCTCCGGAAACTCCATGATAAATTGATGAGCATTAGCAGCCTTCGCTGCCTTTTTTATCTCCTCTTCCTCGGCTGCAAAATTACCATAGGCAATATTATCTTTTATGGTACCGCTAAATAAAATTGTCTCCTGGGGAACAATCCCTATATGTTCTCTCAGCCATTTAAGATCCAATTCCCGCACATCTTCTCCGTCAATTTTCACAGTACCCGAATCCACATCATAAAATCTGGGAATTAAATCGACCAGTGTCGATTTTCCTGCCCCACTGGGACCAACCAGGGCAATAGCTTCTCCCGAATTCACAGCCAAATTAATATCCTGCAAAACAATTTCATCCTGTCCGTAGGAAAAAGAAACATTATCAAATTCTACTTTACCTTTCAGTTCAGAAAATTGTTTTCCGTCAACGGGTGAAGTAATGATATTATCATAATCAAGAGTTTCAAAGATTCTTTCTCCGGCCGCCAGAGCCTTCTGAATTGTGGCATTAACTTTTGTGACAGAGCGGATGGGGTCAGTGATTGTCAGCAGCATGGTGAAAAACGCTATCAGTTCCGAGGGCGCCATATTACCCCGCAGTACTTCCAGACCTCCATACCATAAAATAGCAGTAAAAGCTATGGAGGCTATAAATTCTACCAGAGGTGTTAACAGAGCTTTATACTGTGAGCTTTTTACCCGGGCCCTAAAATCTTCATAATTTCTATCGGAAAATCTCTCAAATTCGTAATCTTCTCGTCCGAATGATTTAACAACTCTGATAGCCGAGATAGTTTCCTGTAAGACATCAGAAATATCTGCTACTTTCACCTGAGCCTTTTTGCTCACCCGACGAATTTTGCTGTTAAAAATAGAAATAACGTAAGTTACCAGGGGTAAAATAACGATTAAAAATAATGACAGCCTCACATTCAGATAAAATAAATAACCTATTCCCCCAATAACGGTTAAAGTTTTATAAATAAAAGTGACGGTGGATTTTACCAGGGCTTTTTGCACAACTTTGACGTCATTGGTCAAACGCGATATTAATTCGCCGGTTTTATGCTGGCTGTAAAAGCTTAAAGACAGCTGCTGTAAATGGGAATAAAGATCATTGCGAATATCCTGCATAACACTATGAGAAACATATTTGCTGAAATATTTTTGGAAATAATAAATAACCCCTTTCAAAAAATAAACCACGAGCATCAAGCCAGCAATGACAGTGAGAGCCATTACTCCCTCACCTTCGGCTGCCAGGTCAGAGATGATGGTTTCAATCAATTCCTGAAATACTCTCACAAAAGAAACAGTAAGAACAGAATGCAAAACCATGCATAATACAGCCAAAAAAGCTCTTTTTTTATAGACTTTTATATATTGAAAAATTCTGAGGGCTATATCCATAATTTATTCTCCATTTCAGAATCACACTCACAAAAGTCCACCTTTTTCCAACTTTCAATAAGATTTAATCCGACCTATTTAAATGCCCGATAGAATTCACCTGAGTTACTACCGGACTTTCCTGGAAAAATTTAATTTTGCTAATTCCGGCATTATCAAAATGCAGTCTAGCATAATTATGCAAAGGTATACCTAAAACGTGCTGTATATATACTCTTATTGTGCCACCGTGGGCTACTACGGCTATTTTCTGCCCGGAAATATTTAATATTTTCTCAAAAGCTTTGCATACTCTCTGCTGAAACTCATCCATGTTTTCTCCAGCGGGTGGTGAAGTTTTACCGGGGTTATTGAGCCATTCCTGAAATCTTTCCTTTTCCTGCTCGATAATTTTTTCATAGGTTTTACCCTCCCAATTGCCAAAATCTATCTCTCTTAAATTTGAAAATTGGCGAACATCAAGCTGATGTAAATCGGCAATTTGGCGGGCAGTATCCAGGGCTCGACTTAGATCACTGCTGCAGACGGCATCTATATCAACATCATCCAGGGCCTGAGCAGATAATCCAGCCTGTATTTTCCCGGTTTTATTTAAATCCACATCTTCCTGGCCCTGATACTTACGATTTTTATTCCATTCTGTTTCACCATGGCGAACGATAAATAATGTTTTGTCAGGTTCCATTATACCAATATTACACCTCTTTAAAATTAAATTCTATATAATTTATCATTTACCTGCTTTCTACTTTTACTGCAGCGCTATAATTACCAGCAGAACCAGAAGTTCAATTAATTCATTTAATAAACCAAAAACATCTCCGGTCATGCCTCCCAATAAATCAATAACTGTTTTTGTCAGCAGCATAGTCAATAATAAAGCAAAGACTGTAGCTATTAAGATAACATAAAGTGGCAGGAAATTAAAATAAATCAGCAGAAATATTAATAAAACAGGCAGCCACAGTATTTTGCCGATAGCACCGGGGGTAAAATCACCGGCAAAAGCGCCGGCCAGGCTATCTGAAATTATAGGTAATTTCATCAGAGCAAAAGACATAATCAAGCGGCTCAATACAGCCATAAGTACAAACGCTCCCGGCCGCCAGTCAGAAAAAACAAACCAGAAACATAAAAATTTTAATAAAAGATATAGCAATACAGCAATAACAGCAAAAGCTCCGGAAGTGCTGTCCCGCATAATTTCGGGTATTTTCTCAGCCTGGCGCCCACTTAATAAACCATCTGCACTATCCATGAGCCCATCAAGATGTAGTCCACCTGTCATGGCAACATAAAGAG
>CAYOFJ010000215.1:0-3833 GCA_964403065.1 uncultured Halanaerobiaceae bacterium
CCAGAGCCCAGACTTCCATTTCACCAAAGCGCTGACCGCCAAACTGAGCTTTTCCGCCCAAAGGCTGCTGAGTTACAAGAGAATATGGACCTGTGGATCGGGCATGTATTTTATCATCAACTAAATGGTGAAGTTTTAACATATACATATATCCAACAGTTACCCTTTGATCAAAAGGTTCACCTGTTCTACCATCATATAAGGTTGTCTTTCCATCACGAGCCAGATCAGCTTTTTCCAGCATATCCTTAACTTCATGTTCTTCTGCTCCATCAAACACAGGAGATTCTACCTTTATCCCCAGTGCTTCAGCAGCCATTCCCAGGTGGGTTTCCAGTATCTGACCTATATTCATTCTGGAAGGTACCCCCAGAGGATTAAGAACAATCTCTACAGGTTTGCCATTTGGCAGGAAAGGCATATCCTCCTCAGGTAAAATTCGGGAAATAACTCCTTTATTTCCATGACGACCTGCCATTTTATCGCCGACTTCAATTTTGCTTTTTTCCGCTATATATACTCTTACCAGACGATTAACGCCAGGATTTAATTCATCTCCATCCTCGCGAGAAAATTCTTTTACATCCATCACAATACCTTTTTCACCATGAGGAACCTTAAGAGAAGTATCGCGAACTTCTCGAGCTTTCTCTCCAAAAATAGCGCGAAGTAATCTCTCTTCCGCTGAAAGTTCTGTTTCACCTTTAGGGGTAACTTTTCCAACCAAAATGTCACCTTCAGAAACTTCCGCTCCTTCTCTCACTATTCCTCGTTCATCAAGATCTTTAAGAGCTTCTTCGCTAACATTCGGTATATCCCTGGTGATTTCTTCCGGGCCTAATTTAGTATCTCGGGCCTCGGCTTCATGTTCCTCAATATGGATAGATGTATAAACATCTTCTTTAACTAATTTTTCACTGATTAAAATTGCGTCCTCAAAATTATATCCTTCCCAGGGCATGAAGGCAACAAGAGCATTTTTGCCAAGAGCTAGCTCTCCATCATCTGTTGCAGGGCCATCTGCTATAATCTGCCCTTCTTCTATTTCATCTCCCTCAGAAACTATAGGCTTATGATTCATACAGCTACCTTGATTTGAACGTTTAAATTTCATCAGCTCATATTTATCTGGTTCTCCATTTTCTGTATCTACAACTATCTCTTCTCCTGTAACACGAGTAACAGTACCTGAATTTTGCGCTACAAGCACCGCTCCTGAATCTTTAGCCGCTTTGTGTTCAACTCCGGTAGCTACAGTGGGAGAATCAGTTTTCAGCAAAGGCATAGCCTGACGCTGCATATTTGCTCCCATCAAAGCTCTGTTAGCATCATCGTTCTCCAGAAAGGGAATCATAGATGCAGACACACCAACAATTTGCATAGGAGAAACATCCATATAATCTATATTTTCCGGGGAAGTTTCCAGGATATCCCCGCGTTCTCTGGCGGCTACTTTTTCTTCCATAAATTCATTATTTTCATTTAATCTGGCATTAGCCTGCGCTATCGTAGCTTTATCTTCATCATCAGCAGTTAAATAAACTGTTTCATCTTTTACCTGCCCATCCTCAACATTTCTATACGGAGTCATCAGAAAACCAAATTCATTGGGTTTAGAATAAGTTCCAATAGAACCAATCAAACCTATATTAGGACCTTCAGGGGTTTCAATAGGACAAATACGCCCATAATGTGAGTGATGGACATCGCGCACATCAAAACCTGCTCTTTCTCTACTTAAACCACCTGGCCCCAGAGCACTATAGCGTCTTTTGTGAGTCAGTTCCGAAAGAGGATTAGTTTGGTCCATAAATTGAGAAAGCTGACTGCTGCCAAAAAATTCCTGTATGGCAGCTACTACAGGTCTTGTATTAACCAGGGCCTGAGGTGTAACTACATCAACATCCTGGATTGTCATGCGCTCTCTCACGACTCTTTCCATTCTGGAAAGACCTATGCGGAATTGATTTTGCAGTAATTCACCCACAGTTTTTACCCGTCTATTGCTCAAATGATCTATATCATCAATATGGAAACCTGAATCGCCATTGACCAAACCAACCAAATATCTAACAGTTTCTATAATGTCTTTTTCATCAAGCTGTCGATATTCAGGATCTATATCAAGTTCTAATTTTTTATTTATTTTATATCTGCCCACACGGGCCAAATCATATCTTTTGGGATCAAAAAACATAGAGTTTATTAAATTACTGGCACTTTCTACTGTTGGAGGCTCTCCCGGTCGGAGCTTCTTATAAAGTTCAATTAATGCTTCTTCTTTAGATTCAGTATTGTCTCGTTCAAGTGTATCGTGTATAACTTCATGTTCACCAAACAAATCCAACAGCTCAGAATCATCTTCATAGCCCAAAGCTCTAAAAAGCACAGATGAAGGCATCTTTCTAGCTCTGTCGACCCGCACAGAGATTATCCTCTTTTTATCATACTCAAACTCTATCCATGCTCCCCGATTAGGAATAATACTACCATTAATCAATCTACGACCATCTTTTACATATTCATCATCAAAATACACTCCGGAAGATCTTACAAGTTGGTTTACCACAACCCTTTCAGCACCATTAATTATAAAAGTGCCCTTCCGGGTCATAAGAGGAAAATCTCCCATAAAAACATCCTGTTCTTTAACTTCACCCGTTTCCTTATTTATCAATCTAACTTTAACCTGTAATGGAGCAGAATAGGAATCATCCCTGTATCTACATTCCTCAACCCCATGTTCCGGCTCGCCCAACTCATAATCCACAAACTCTAACACTAAATTCTCGGAAAAATCTTCAATGGGAGAAATCTCATCAAAAACTTCCTTCAAACCTGTTTCCCAAAACCAATCGTAAGAATCTTTCTGGATATGCAGTAAATAAGGAAGTTCTCTAGCATTTCCTATTTTTGAAAAACTTACTCTATCGATATTAGTTGTCATTTTTGCACCCCCGGTAGACAAATCTTAGGCACCCACTCTTCTTCGACATTTGATGAATTTTCTGCCAAAGCAGTTTCAACCACCCCACTAAATTTTTTGAGTTAAACCATCATTTTCTCAGGCGCTTTCCATAAAAATATAAAAAAATGTAATAATAAAGTCAAATTCTCGCTTCTATTATTATTACATTAGTTAACGCGCAAAATATTAAACTGATAATATAAAAATAACATTGTATTTTTAGTATAATCGACAATAAATAATGTTACCACACCAAAATAATATTGTCAAGAAAATGAAGGATATTTTCCTGTATTTTCGAGATTTGTCGTTTGCAAGGTTAAACCAAAGTATTTATATTATACAAAACACAGCTAATCTGGATTATACACAAAAGTCCATTCACAGCCAGAATCTATATCAACCCGCAGTTAAATTCTGACGGTGAATGGACTTTTTAGTACTTTTCAGTGGTTTTAGTTTAGTAAAAACCACAAAATTTATCGAAGCTCTACAGTTGCTCCTGCTTCTTCTAGTTTTTCTTTCATATCTTCCGCATCTTCCTCACTTAAACCTTCCTGAATTGCTCCACCTTCATCAACTGCTGACTTGGCATCTTTCAGGCCCATACCGGTAATTTCTCTTACAGCTTTAATTACTTTAACCTTCTTATCTCCTACACTTTCGAGGTGAACATCAAAATCAGATTTTTCTTCTTCAGCACTTTCACCATCTCCGCCTCCACCTGCAGGAGCACCCGCAGCTACTGGAGCGGCTGCACTAACACCAAACTTTTCTTCCAATTCCTCTACAAGTTCTGCCAGTTCCAGCACACTCATCTCTTCAATAGCTTCAATAATTTCTTCTTTAGTCATTATTATTTCCT
>CAYOFJ010000216.1:0-3806 GCA_964403065.1 uncultured Halanaerobiaceae bacterium
CTCCAAGGCCTGCTTTAATTCTTTATGGGAAACATCAAATTCCTCTTTAAAAACCTCGTAATCTTTAATATCAGAAATATCATCACTATCCTGATCTATAGTATTTACCAGCAGGAGATTCTCCAACCCATCTAAAGAATTTTGGATCATATCAGGTAAACCTAAAAACTTGGGGCAGAGTGTTACTCCTTCCTGAATGGAATTTATTCGGGGAACATATATGCGGTCGACCTCTTCTTTTTCTGCCAGCTCTAAAACCTGGCCGATAAATGTTTTCATGGGAACACATATTTCAGACACAGAATATTTTACACCTTTGTTCATTATACGCTCATTATTTGGTTCCGAAACTACAACTTCCTGGCCCAGGCTGGTAAAAAGCTCCTCCCAGAAAGGAAAATAATAAAAATAAAGCAGTGAATGAGGAATTCCAATCTTCATTCCGTGGCCTCCTTTAATATATAACAAAATACCAAATATATAAATACCCTGAACTTTGATGATATATTTATAACATATATTGTGTATTAACTATATAAGGTTCTTCTCAAATCAGTTTAAAGCTTTTTTAAGCCTCTCTGCATGATACTTATTATGGGAACAAGCAGCAAAATAATTATCAAACAATATTCATTATTATCTTACTTTATTGCCCGGGGTTTGTCAAATTACTGTTTAACAAAATCCTGGACTTTTGTAAAGCCCGCAAAGACATTTTATCATAAATTAAAATGGTTCAGCAAATTTAAGCTCAAAACAAAAACCCCCGATCCCTGTCCGGGATCGGAGGCTTATTTATAATAATATCAAAGACAATGTGAATTACTCTATAAAACAAATTTAACCTTTATTTAATCAGAATTACATTTAGCTTTGATCATATTCCAGCGCTCATCAACTTCTTCCTGAATTTCCTCTATTAAATGTTCATTGCCCTCTTCGAAAAGATGATCAAAGCGACCCTGAGTTTCCAGCCATTTCTCCACAGGTTTTTTCTCTCGTGGTTCATAATTTAACTTCCATTCTCCTTCTTCGACTTCAAACAAAGGCCAGAAACAGGCTTCGGTCGCAATCTTACTTATTTCAATGCTTTTATCATTTTCACTTCTCCAGCCTCGAGGACAGGGGGCTAAAACATTCAAGAATGCGGGCCCATCAACTTCAAAAGCTTTTTTAGCTTTGCTAATTACATCCTGTGGGCGCCAGGGTGCAGTCTGCCCCACATAATCTATCTTATGAGCAGCTACTATATCCGTTATTTCCTTGCGACTTTGTTCTTTGCCAGGAATTTCTCGACCAGCAGGAGAAGTAGTGGTGCTGGCTCCTTTAGGAGTAGCGCTTGAACGCTGTATACCAGTATTCATATAAGCACCATTGTCATAACAGACATAAACAAAATCATGGCCTCTTTCCATGGCACCAGAAAGAGATTGGAAGCCTATATCATAAGTTCCACCATCTCCTCCGAAAGCTATAAGATCAAAATCCTCATCCATTTTACCCTGTCTTTTAAAAGAGCGAAAAGCAGCTTCAACTCCGCTGATTGTGGCAGCAACATTTTCAAAGGCATTGTGTATATAAGAATCTTTCCAGGATGTATAAGGATAAATTGTTGTAGAAACTTCCAGACAGCCGGTGGCACACCCGACTACTGCAGGATTTTCACTGGCACTCATTATCATACGAGCAACACTGCTTGCTGCACAACCTGCACAAAGTCGGTGTCCCGGACTTAAACGTGTTTCCTTCTGGGCATATTCTTTAAGATTCATGTTTTTACACCTCCTATTCTCTTACCCCGAGATAATTCACGGGTGAATCAACCCTGTCAACATCAGTTATCTGCAGCAGGTCCTGGTAAACAGAGCGTATCTGTTCTTCATCTATATCGCGTCCACCCAGACCATAAATGTAATTTACAACATTTATATTAGAATTATAATCGTAGAGAGCGCTTTTTACATCTGCAAACAACGGTCCACCGGTATTAGAGAAGGTATCGGCCCGGTCCAGAACTGCCAGGGACTCAACTCCAGAAAGAGCATCTACAATTTCTTCTGCCGGGAAGGGTCGGAATAATCTGAGCTTAAGCAGTCCGGCTTTTACTCCTTCTTCTCTTAAATCATCCACAGCATGCTTGGCGGTTCCGGTGGTTGAGCCCAGAGCTATTATAGCTACATCGGCATCATCCAGTCGATATTCTTCCATAAGTCCATAATTTCTGCCTGTTTTATCTCCGAACTCTTTTCCTATTTCTTTTACAACTCCGGGAACATTTTTCATCGCTTCCGCCTGCTGCTTTTTAAATTCAAAATAAAAGTCCTGTAAAGCCAGAGGTCCCACTGTTACAGGATTTTCCGAATCAAGCAGTGAATAGTTAGGTTCATGTTCTCCTATGAAATTCTGCACTTCCTCATCAGGAAGCATATGAATATTTTCCACAGCATGACTGATTATAAAACCATCAAGATTTACCATAACCGGCAGTCTAACATCTTCATGTTCAGCTATTCTTATAGCCTGGATAGCATTATCATAAACTTCCTGAGCATCTTCACCATACAGCTGAATCCAGCCCGAATCTCTAGCTCCCATAGAGTCGCTGTGGTCACAATGAATATTTATTGGGGCACTTAAAGCTCTATTGACTACCGGCATAACTATGGGCAGTCGTGAGCTGGCTGCAATATAAAGAACTTCCCACATCAAAGCTAAACCATTGGCTGCAGTAGCTGTCATGGCTCTGGCTCCTGCTGCTGCTGCACCCACGGTAGCACTCATAGCACTGTGCTCACTTTCCACTGTTACAAACTCTGTATCAACATCCCCGTCAGCAACATATTGTGAAAAGTTTTGTACCATATCAGTCTGGGGTGTAATAGGATAGGCACAAACAGTATCAGGGTTAATCTGGCGCATAGCCTCTCCCATAACCTCATTGCCCATCATGGCAACTTTTTTTGTTTTAACATCTGTGGTCATTAACTTTCCCCCCTTGAAGTCAAAATCTTAATTTATTATTCTTTTATTCCTGTTTCATTTCTATAGCATCTACCGGACATTCATTGGCACAGATACCGCATCCTTTACAATATTCCAGGTCTATACCTGTAACCTCATCATCTTCATGTTCAATTGAATAATCCGGACAAAAAATAGCACACAGAAAACAGTCAGTACATGTTTCCTGGTCAATTTCAGGTCTCTGAGTTCTCCAGCCGCCTGTTTTATATTCTTGGGAATTTCCGGGTTCAACTACCAATCCACCTTCAGGAATATCTTTATAGCCATCCCCGGGTTTAACTCTCATTGTTTTTTACCTCCTCATAAGCCCTTTTGATGGCTGCTAAATTCATCTCAGCTACTTCCTCATCGCCGAATTTCTTCTGCAAAACAGACTTAATATTTTCCATAAATTCTTCTTTGTCTAATATTTTACCACCTTTTAAAAAGGCACCGATCATCGGAGTATTAGGAATAGGTTGACCCATTTCTTCCTGAGAAATTTCATAAGCATCTATGGTCCAGACTTCACCGGAAAAATCAAGCTTATCCTTTATCTTTTGCGCTTCTTCTTTGCTGTTAATAACCAGAACTCCATCTTCCGGAACTCCATCGGTAACATCAACAACATCCAGAAGCGTAGGATCCAGAACAACCACACAGTCAGGATTGCTTATCTGGCAGTGCTTGGAAAACTCCTGATCACTTATGCGGTTAAAAGCCTGAACAGGAGCCCCCATTCTTTCCGGACCATATTCTGGAAAAGCCTGAATATCCTTTCCCATTTTCGAAGCAGTTTTTCC
>CAYOFJ010000217.1:0-3805 GCA_964403065.1 uncultured Halanaerobiaceae bacterium
CTGGATATAAACCTTATATAAGTAAATATTATACTATCAAGCTAATATCCTATTTTAACTTATAATTATAATATGCCTCCAACAAGCATAATTTCAGTCAACCATATTACAAAAAGTCTCTATTTCGCTTATTTCTCTAAAGGAAAAGTTTCTCGCTGTAAAAGCGAAGAAAATAAAATGGCAATCAGCTGCAGTGCTAGATCTTCGCGAACAGTAAAAGAGAGCAGATCGCTTCTTTTGATAAATTTGGGCAGCCTATGATTGCCCTGCTTCATCTGGGGTTTAAAACGAGAAGAAATTTTCTGCCAGAACTCAGGAATAGTATAAAATTCAAATTGTTCCACATCCAGCTCCAGAGCTAATAATTCCAGACAGGCCAGAAATATTTCTCTATAATCCGCAGCATCATCTAATTCCAGAAGCTCCTGCAGACGAGGAATTAAAATTTCCAGTAAAACTCTTCTGGGAGAAAGCTCATAATCCCCCAACAATTCAGCGGCTTCTGTGATATCCTCCTCCGGTATCTGCAGAAGTATATGCAAAAAACATGTTTCTTCTATTCCATCTAAGTCCTCAACATACGGCAGATCAATTTCCGGTTCTAAATAGTATTTATTTCCCCATAAATTGCGATAATATTTATGAGTATCATAATATCCCAGTTCGATGTTACGAATAATGCGCTCCTGATCAAACTGCAAAACCCTGCCCAGTTCTTCCGAAGGCTCAATATAATCAATCTCTACCTCCGAATCAGCCACCGGCCTAATTCTACCCCTGCTGAAAGTTCTTACTGCCACAATACGTTCATACTCCTTACACAGCAGGAGGTTTATGGGCAGATTATCATAAAAACCCCCATCCAGAAAATATTTATTGTCCACTTTCTCCATTTTAAAAGTGGGCAGATAACAGCTGGCCATAACATACTCTGTCAGTTTGCCCTCAGGTATATCTTCTACGAACAGTTCTAGAGGCTCCATATCCGAAAGAGAAAAAGTGACCATACCAAAGTCCATCCTGCTGCTGCGCACCCTTTTTTCTTCCACATTCTCTTCAATGACCTTTCTAATCCCCTGTACTTCAATACCGCGGTTTTTAATTATTTCTTTGGCTTTGCCCAGAATATAGCCAATATTATCGCGATCAAACTCCATATTGAATATCTCTTCCAGTCTTTCGGCATCCACCTGAAACAACTCTCCCGGTTCCAGCTCCTGCCAGAGCTCACGCACACGGTCAAAATCTCCCTGGGCGATCATAGCCCCATTTAAAGCCCCAATGGAAGTACCCGCCACACCATCAAAATTAAAATCCAATTCGATGAGTGCTTCATATGCTCCTATATGATAGGCTCCTTTGGCTCCTCCCCCCTCCAGCACCAGCCCCAGCATAATTAAAACACTTCCCTTCCAAGCAATAATAATTCTTGCCAATGATTATAACACAAAAAATTCACCATTAAAATAAAAAAAATTCCACTCCATATTTTAAAAAAGAACATTTTAACCGGAGATACGGGTAAATAAACTAAAAATGGTTCCAGGTAAATTAAGCAAAATTAACCAAATAAAAAATCAAACTTACATATCATAGGGAAGCACCAGAATTGAACCCGTTTCTATCTCCTCTGCTTTCAGGCGGCTGGCCCGCAGTATTTGATATACGGGAATGCCACTCTGTCGGGAAATATCTTCCACAGTTTCTCCAGGTCCTACTTCGTAAATCATATCTGCCGGCAGTAAAAGTTCATACTCATAAACTTCTCCCACATCCTGTTTGCTGATCTCATCCGTTTCTATGCCATAAAGTTCCTTCAATTCCTCCGTTGATATTTCCTCTTCAACAGTAAATGTGAACTCATAAGTTCCCGACCACTCAGGACGGGCTCGCATCTCCCTGCGGAAAATTTGCTGTCTAATAATGCTGGATGTTACAGAAGTCTCTTCAGATAAAATCGATTCCAGCATTTCCTCCAGATTTTTCCGGGGCTCAATTTCATCCAGTCTTTCCATAACTTCCGCTGCCGCTTCACCGGGCTCGCGGGTCAAATCTACTTCTTCGCCCACCAGTCTTGCCACAAACCCCCCAAGATCTTCAGCAGCTTCCGGCTCTTCAGGTTCAGCCCTTAACTTCTGCAGCAGTGTCTGTGGCTCAACTTCATCTACTTCTTCTATTTCCTCAGCATCCGGATCTTCAGGTTCTTCCACATCTCGCTGTAAAAATCTATCCAGTATTTCTCTTCCCCGCTCACCTGGTTCATCTCTGACTTCTCTTTCTACATCTGCGTCTCTTTCCACCAATTCTTCTAATGTTTCAGGCTCTTCTTCCTCCGCAAAAATCTCCGGAACCGGTTCCTCAACTTCTACTTCAACTTCTTCAGGATCATCTACTGTAACTTCATCTGGAGCAGCCAGTTTAGGATCAATATATTCTGTTTCTTCCTCAATTTCTACTTCTGCAACTTCTGCGGGTACTTCTTCTTTTGAAATATATCCTGCTATAAGTTCCCGCAATCTATTTTCATCAACATTAACTTCCACTGCAGCCAGTACACTTTCAGCAATTTCCTCGGCTGTATAATCTTCCTCAAAAGTCTCGATAATGTTCGTTGTCAGGGCACAAACCTGATCGGTCATATCCGCTTCTACCTCTTCTTCTGGTTCTTCCACCTCAACTTCTTCTACTTCCTCTTCCTCCTCTTCAGGAGTATATATTATTTCGAAAGGATCACGCATTTCCTCTTCCCCGTTATCTTCTGCCCCAACACCCGTCCAGGGCATAATAGCCATCAAAGAAATAATCAGCACTGCTGTGAAAATTTTAACTGTATATGCGGGCAAAGCTGAATTCATAAACTTTACCTCCCCGATTCCACTTCAGAAAAATATTCCAAAACATCCCATTGATAAAAATTTATATTTATCAACATATGAAGCTCATTATCATGAGTGGAAAGTATAAAATCTTCTGCCTGATAACGAAAATCTCCCTCATCAAGCAAACTCAAAAAATCATGCAATGACCGGTAATTTCCTGCCAGAGACAGAGTATAAAAATAACCATCCTCAGCTTCCCTCAATACCCTGTTTCTCAAATTAAGACCAGCTTCTTCAACTTTATCTTCTAAAACCTGCATAGCTCCCTGTTTATCGTAAAGATCCAGTTCCAGCAGCTCCTGTACCTCCTCTTCCTGATAGGCAATTTCAGCCTGCAGATTATCAAGTTCACCCAGGTCCTGTTCCAGAGTGCTTATTTCCTGTCTCAGACCGGTTATTTCTTGCTCAAGCTCCTTTTCTGCCTCTATCAGGGGATTATACAGAAAAATATAATAAGCAGCCACAATCAGCACTGCTACAATTATATAAGGAATTATTTTACTATATCCAGATAAATTTCTTATTTTTTTCATGGTAAAACCTCTCCCGTTTCCAGCGCCAGTTCCATGGTAAAAATAAATTCATCCCCCTGTCCTTCTAGATCCATCTCCCGCAGACTGAAAAAAGCATTATCACCCAGCTCATCAGCAAATTGGCGCAATTCATCTTCATAAAATGCCCGGCCCGATAAATGCATTTCATCTACAGTAAAATTGACCTGATTAAACACAACTTCATCCGGTATAAGGCGGCTTAATTCTGCCAGAGCTGGAGCCAGCTGATAGCGGGTAAATTCAATTTCCGCCAGCTCATTAAGTTTTTCTTCACGAGCTAAGAGATTTTCATATTCTTCATGTTCAGCAGAAAGAACTTGTTTCTGCTCCTGTAATTTTTCTCTTTCCTCCCGAAGCTCCGGAAGCTGCTGA
>CAYOFJ010000218.1:0-3792 GCA_964403065.1 uncultured Halanaerobiaceae bacterium
AATGTAAGCAGTAAAATTGATATAATCGAGAAATTGCTGAAAAAGTACAATTATAGTCTGGCCAACGTATTGTATACAGGTGATGATATCAGTGACCTGCAGGCCATCAAAAAATCGGGACTGGGCTGTACGGTTAAAGATGGCGCTAAAGAGGCTCAAAAATCTGCCGATTATATTGCCGGCGCTAACGGAGGCAGAGGCGCTGTCAGAGAGATAATTGAACTGCTGCTAAAAGCTCGAGAATCCTGGCTCTAAATATAATTGGTTTTTGTACTAATTAATCTCAATATGATATGATAAATAAAGACATAAATTATCTTAGCACCCGGCGAAAGTGAGTGAAGTACATGAGCCCGCTGTTAACCCGATTTTTGTTAATTTTAACAGCAGTTATACTGGACTGGTTTCTGCAGGAAAAACTTCCCTTTACTCATCCTGTAGAATTAATCGGTATGCTTATCACCCGGTTAGAAAAATTCTTGTCCGAGAAATTCCAGCGCAGTTTTAAAACTGGTTTTATCCTGACAGCAGCTGTTTTGCTTATTTCCGTGGGCTTTACATATACTATCTTACAGTTATTACATATGCTTCATCCGCTGGCAGCTGCTGTCCTGGCCCTTTATATTTATTACAGCGGGCTGGCAGCCGGCTCGCTGTCGGCCTCCGGCAGAAATGTGGCTAAAAAAATTGCCGAGGGCAAATTACAGGAAGCCAGAGATGAAGTAAATATGCTGATCACCAGAGACGTGGAAAAAATGGGGGCTGAAGATTTAAGCCGGGCCGGAATCGAAACAGTTGCCGAGAATATGAACGATGCGGTGATCGCTCCCCTGCTGTTTGCCTTTGTTTTCGGTCCGGAGGGAATGATTGCCTACAAAACCATAGACACCCTGGATTCCATGGTAGGCTACAAAAACGAAGAATATCGAAAAATGGGATGGGCTTCCGCCCGGCTGGATGATATAGCCTCCTGGCTGCCGGCCCGCATTACCGCCGGCTGCCTGATATTCGCCGCTCTTCTGCCGGGATTTAGTGCCCGCAGCAGCCTGAGCACTGTAAGATCAGACGCCCGCAAAACTTCCAGTCCCAATGCTGGTTATCCAGAAGCTGCTGTGGCTGGAGCCCTTAAGGTCAGACTGGGAGGACCGGACTATTACTTTGGAGAAGAAGTGGATAAACCCTATCTGGGAAAACATCATAAACCCTGCAGTTTTATAGCATTAAAAAAAGCCGTCAAATTAATCTACATAAGCGAGATTCTGTTTTTGGTGGCAGCAGGCTTTATATTTCGTTTTCTGGCTGTCACACCTATTTTTTCTCTGTTGGGAGGATAATATGAGTGTAAAACACGGTGGCGATATTTACCAGTATAATAAGGAAGTAATTGACTTCAGCAGCAATATAAATCCTCTGGGACCTCCGAAAGCCCTGAAAGAACTTTTCACGTCTGATTTAGAACACATAACCAGATATCCTGACCGCAGTTACAAAAAGCTGCGCCAGGCTATAGCCGGCTTTCATGAAGTAAGCCCGGAGCAAATTATGGTGGGTAATGGAGCCGCGGAAATTATCTATATTCTGGGCCAACTTTTTTCTGATAAAAAGGCTGTTGTGCCCGAGCCCACTTTTTCTGAATACAGCCATGTTCTCGAAATTAATGGCGGGACTCCTATAACTGTGCACAGAAAACCCAGCCAGGGATTTCCGCTGCCGCAGGAGAAACTCGCCGCTAATTTATCCCGGGCTTCGGGTGTTTTCCTCTGCCGACCCAACAATCCCGCCGGTAAAATGAGTAAGCTGGAAGAACTGACTCAAATTTTGCCTGCAGATAAACTTATCATCTCCGACGAGTCTTTTCTGGATTTTGTTCCGGAGGGAGAAGATAAATCGCTGCTGTCCAGATTTTCTCAGTGGCAAAATCTCATAGTTCTGCGCTCTGCTACCAAATTTTTTGCTCTGCCCGGACTGCGGCTGGGTTATGCTGTGGCCAGTCGCAGCATTATAGAAAAGTTAGAAGCACATCAGCCCCCCTGGTCGGTAAACAGTCTGGCCTGTCGTGCAGGTAGAATTATGTATGAACAGGAAAACTTTCGCAGCCGGACTTTAAACTGGGTGCAAAAAGAGCGCAATTTTCTGCAAAGCAAGCTGGATAAACTGGAAGCTTTCACTCTGTTTCCAGGTGAAGCCAACTTCTTTTTATTGAAAATTGATAATCAGGCTTTCACCTCTGCCGAGCTCAAACAGGAGATAATAAAACACGATATTCTCATTCGCGATGCTGCCAGCTTTACCGGGCTTGACAGCTATTATTTTCGGGTGGCTGTCAAAACCAGGGAGAAAAATGAAAAGCTTTTATCCGCTCTAGCGACAGCAGCAGATAAATTAGATTCTTCGCCCAAATAATCGAGTATTTGAGCCGCAGCCAGTCCAGAGTTAATTTTTCGCCTGATCTCAATATGCTTACAGGGAGCCTGTCAATATGCCAGATAAAACAGCTGCATCCTCTCTACCATCGGTTAAAATAGAGACAGAAAAAAATCCCCTCTTCACCCTCTATATGCCTGCCAGTCTGGGAGAAATCTGTCAGGGTATTTACCAGGGGCAGGAAAAGTTAGCTTCTTATGCCATAAATTTGTTCAATCAGATGATATTTTATCCCGGAAAACTGCCCGATACGGACCGGGACCTTAAACCAGCAAATTACCAGGGGAAAAGTTTACAGGAAAGCAAATCATCTGGTTCTCCCCGAATCTATTACTACCGCACTATGCCCGCCAGCAAAAAGAGCAATCGCAATACATTTACCGCTGATGCCGCCAGCAATCTGCAAACTGTCGCTTCCTGTATGCCCGATAAACTGCTTCAACTTTATAATTTTATCTGTCAGCAAAAAGATCCCGGACAGCTTCCCCGGGAGTTCAGCATAGTTCATATTTCGCGCATTCCTCTCGGACGCGGAATGGGCAGCAGCACAGCCGACCTGGCACTGCTGGCTGCCGGGTTAAAAAAATTAAGCAGTCAGCAGTATGAACCTGATTGGCTGGCAGAAATTCTGCCCGCTATCGAGCCAACTGACAGCACATTTTTCCCCGAAATTACAATTTACGAACAAAACGCCGGCAGCTGCTGGCATAAACTGGGGAATTTGCAGCAAAAAACGCAGTTAAGAGTATTAGCCCTGGGGCAGCCGGGAAATGAAGATACTTTAGCCAGCCGCCGCAGCCGCTCTAAACCTCCGCAGCTTTCCGAATGCTTTAGTATGCTCGAAGAAGCGGTGAAACAAAATGACATTGCACTTTTGAGCAGAGCTGCCACCTGTTCCTCGCGCAGCTGGCTCAAACGGCTGGATTACCCCGGACTGGAGGAAATAATCGACGAGGCCAGTCAGAATTATGTCTGTGAGGGTGTCAATATTGCTCACAGCGGCAATGTTATAGGTGTTATTTATCTTCCCGGCAAAGCTAATATAGCAGGTTTAAGAAGCTTTCTTGACAGACGGGGTTTAAGTGTTTTCTATCCCCAGCAGCAGAAATATAAAATCATCGCTGGTGGAATCAGGGAAATTCAAGGTGTTTAAGACAGGTGAATTTGCGTTCCTGGCTCTTGCTCCTGTCCGTATCAGCTGGTGAATTGACTATTTATAATTATTTTCAGGTCTCCTTAGTTATTTGATTTTTTCAAGTTTCACGAAAAATTGGAAGCTATAAAACTGTGTGATACTGGAAATTTTTCGTAGGCCGGGCCAGCTCTCTGGTCAAAAAATTGTGCCCCGGCTCAGGATGTGCCGGGCTG
>CAYOFJ010000219.1:0-3763 GCA_964403065.1 uncultured Halanaerobiaceae bacterium
TTTTTGACTTAGGCGGGATTGGCTTTTTAAGAACTATAATAACAAGAACACATGGTGGCGCACAAGAATTTATGCTTATTTCTATTCCTTTTTTTATTTTGGCCGCAGAATTTATGAACAGGTCTGGTGTAACTGCTCGGCTGATTGAATTTACTATGAATATAATAGGACATATTCGTGGTGGGCTTTCACATGCAAATGTTTTAGTTAGTATGTTATTTGCAGGACTTACAGGTGTAGCTATTACTGATACAGTTGCGATTGGCAAAATATTAATTCCTGCGATGAAAAAACAAGGATATGAAGCGGGTTATAGTGCCGCGGTCACTGCTACTTCTTCTGTTATGGGACCTATAATACCTCCCAGCGTTGTTATGGTAGTTTATTCTACATTGTTAAGAGATGTATCAGTACCTGCACTTTTTGCTGGAGGTATGTTACCAGGCATATTAATCGGAATCTTACTTTTAATTGTTAGTTATATAATTAGCCAGATAAAAAAATATCCCAAACAGGAACGGGCATCTTTGAAAAAGATTTTATTATCTTTCAAAGACGCTATTCTGGCTTTAATTACACCCGTAATTATTTTAGGGGGAATATTAACAGGCGCAACAACAGTTGCTCAAGCTGGTGCTCTGGGCGCTTTTTATGCATTATTTTTAGGAATGGTAGTTTACAGAAATTTGGGATTGAAAGAAATCTGGAAATCACTTGAATCTACCGTTATAGTTACGGGAGTAGTTTTCTTATTATTGTTAGGAGCAGGCACTCTTGGCTGGCTTATAACTAGAGCAGGAGTTCCAGCTGCTGCTACTGAGGTAATAGTAAATATTAGTCCTAATCCACTTGTTCAGTTAGCTCTTGTGAATATATTTCTAATTATTTTGGGTATGTTTATTGATGTCATTCCTGCAGTGTTAATTGTAGCTCCTATTTTAGTGCCTGCAATGCAACAATTAGGTTTTGACCCTTTGCATTTTGCAATCGTTATGCTAGTAAATATAAATTTAGGTAATGCAACACCTCCCATGGGCATGACATTAATGACAGCAACGAAATTGGCTGATATATCTTATGAAAAAGGTATGTTACCAGCTGTACCTTTTATTGCCAGTATGATACTTGTTTTAATTTTAATTTCCTATATACCAGAAGTAGTATTGTGGGTGCCTAGACTGATAGGATTATGGGGTTGATTTTATAAAACACTTAAGATTTATATAAATATAAGATTAGAAATTCAATTATGGTTTCACTATGAAAGGTCATTTTTTCGATAATTAGATTGATAGAATACATGATATGACGGGGATTTATAATTTCGAATTTTGCTGAAGTCGACTTTGCGCAGAGCAACCATTGTTCTAAAGTTTTACGCCAGGAGGAACTGATCTACACTGGCTTCGGCATGGAAAGGAGATAAAAATGCCTGAGTTAATATGCATGGGAGAGCTATTGGTCGATTTTATACCCCAGGAGAAAAATTGCCCTTTAAAAGATGTTGACAATTTCAGCAAGGCTGCAGGCGGCGCCCCGGCTAATGTGGCTGCTGGACTGGGTAAATTAGGAGTGGATTGCGGCTTTATTGGCAAGGTGGGAACAGATTCATTCGGCGAATTTTTACGGGAAAAATTACAGGAAAATAATGTTGACACTGATTATTTGCTGCAGACTGAAAAAGCAATGACCACTCTGGCTTTTGTCTCCCTCACAGATGATGGTGAACGGGATTTTGCATTTTACCGTAAACCCGGTGCTGATATGATGCTTTCTCGTGAAGACCTGGGAGTTGATTGTTTAAATGGTGTGGAAATTTTTCATTTTGGCACAATATCTATGACTGATTCACCGGTAAGAGAAGCCACTTATTACCTGCTGGAGCTGGCTGAAAAAAATGAGGTTTTTGTCAGCTTCGACCCCAACATCAGGCTGCCGCTCTGGGATTATGAACTTGAAGACTTCAGAAAAGAATTTTTTATGGCCCTCTCGTATGCAGACCTGGTCAAGATGAATATCGAAGAGCTGCTGCAAATCACCGAATCCGGACTCGAGCTTGTAGCTGTAAAGAAAAATCCAGAGAATTTCAGCAGTGATCTTAGAGAGATATGCCAGGAAATTCTGAGTGCAAACCCCCGCTATCTTATTATCACCGCCGGTGAAAAGGGCGCATTTTTTATGAGTAAAGAAGAGATGATATACTCCGCTGGATATGAGATAGAAGCAGTCGACACCACCGGAGCCGGGGATGCTTTCACGGTGGGAGTGCTGTCAAAGCTGCTGGCAAAAATTAAAAATAACTGCCAGAGGGATATCGACTGGAGGGATGTATTGGATAGGGGTAACAGATTTGGGGCCTATACCAGCAGCCGCTATGGTGCTATTCCGGCTATGCCCTCAAAAGCTGAATTTAAGATATAAAACTTAGTTTGCAGGAAAAATACCATGCTAAATAAACTAAAAAATGGGGCAATGTAGCTATACTTTCTTCTTGAATCTGCTCCACACCATTTATTGAAAAGCACCAGATTATTAAAATTAATTAATTATTTATCCTTCAAATAGTCATCACTTAATTGATGGCTCATCCACCAGATAAATCCTGAATCAGGCACCAATCTGGGCTCTGGCAGCTCTGTTCTCTCTTTGTTCCTGTTTATATACCCCTTTTTTTCTAAACTTTCGGTAGCTTTCAATACGCTTTTATAAGTGCTGCCCGAGTATTCCCCATTTGGTCTGTTGTTTTCAAAATCAAATTGACAATTACATATTCCTTCAACATAGCAGCATAGTTCATGTGTTATTGCTTTTCCTTCCCGGGGCTCTGCATACCCACAATTAAAATCATTATTTGTACAGCTTTTAATTTCTTCACAGTTGCTGGCCTTCATTCTCAAATATTCTAATATCTCTTTTTCTACTTTTTCTAGATCTCTGCTCACCTTATCACTCCTTTTGAAACATTTGGCTGGCTTTATTTTATAATTCCTCAATGTAGCTTTTTTTCCCTGCCTTTAATCCATTTTTTTGCAAAGCAAATGTCATTAATTATGTAGTTAAAAAAATATCTTTAAAATTAATTCTTCCCCAGTGTGCCAAGACAAGTTTATATCATATGGCAGATAGAACCCTGCTGATAAAGGCCAAGCAAGCCACTCATAGCGAGTTTTGGACATCTACCGACAACGGTTGTTAAGCGTTAACAGCAAAGGTGCAGACGGCAAACGTAAAGTTGAAGGTATTGAGCCTCTAAATATCCTTAATCGGGTCTGGCCAATACTGTTGGAGAGGTAGAAGGCAATATTATTGGGAACGTTAAGCTAGTTTCCAGTAACGCCCCGGAGTCTTAGGCCGCCGCATGTATCACATAAGAAAAAATAGAAACAGAAAAAGTAAAGATATTTTTTCAAACTGGTTTCCCGTTCCAGGCTCACCTGATGAAAATCTTCTAATCAGGTGATAAAACCTGAAATTCTCCGTTTTCAGCTTCGTACTTTTCTCCAAACATCTGGTCAGGATAGATGAGGGAACCATAGCTTACAAAGGTATTTCCTTCTTTAACAGCTGCACTGTAATTTTGCGATATTAGCTCACCCTCCACATAGGCATAAGTTCGACGATAACCAGTGACTGTGGTTTCCACATCATGAACATCTGTTGAACCGACCAGGAACTTTTCGCCTCCATCATCCCAGTATTCTTCTGCCAGATATTCTATAGTTTCTTCTCTATGGGTAAACCATTCAACTACATCATAGCCAGG